>DATDCP010000253.1:0-11241 GCA_036524255.1 Chitinophagaceae bacterium | reverse complement strand
GCATCTGCCTTACAAGCAGAGGGTCGGCGGTTCGATCCCGTCAACTCCCACAAAAATCCCCGCTTTTGCGGGGTTTTTTAATTAATTCGGTGTTACTGCAGGCAACCTGTAGAGTTGTCCATCGATCACAAACAACTCATCAATTTCGTAGGTCCAATACTTATAAAGTGGAGATTTTTTCAGGATTTTTTCAACTTCTGATTTGGTTTCGGCATTTAATGTTACCCAAACCCTTTGTGATTCCATACTCACTACATATTGATCAATAATATTTTTGTTAATGAGCATATTGATGTAGGTACGATGTGCTGGTATTAGTGCTGCAAACTCATCATTCCAATCAAAATTTATTGTTACCTGGTAGGCTTTCATTTTAATAATTGATAAAGTAAATGTAGGAAAGTTTGTAAAGCGATTTTGTGAATGTGGAGAACTGCTTAAATTTACCGACCCGGGACGTTAGCTCAGTTGGTTCAGAGCGCTGCTTTGACAGAGCAGAGGTCACTGGTTCGAGCCCAGTACGTCCCACTTCATATTGCAGTTATGTAAGTTTACCTGACTATTCGGAAGAAGCACCCATATATTTTTTTAACCACATAGGCACATAGAAACATAGGGTTTCACATAGAAATCTATGTGCTTCCTTCTATTGTGTACTATGTGACTATGTGGTTCCGTTGCAAGGTTGCAATATGCGAGTAGTCACTTACATTTATATACACCAACTCTTCGATTTTTTAATTATAAACGTTGCATATTCAAAATAAGAAAGGGACATGGAAATGTCCCTCGTAACCAAAACTAACTGTCTATGAAAAAAAAACTTTCTTACTTTTTTATTTGAAACAACAAATAATTTAATCTTTTACTAATGGTTTTTCTTGTAAGGCCTTATCCAAATATTTTTTCAGTTCCTCTTTCGCTTCCGGACGTGGTAAACGAACTTCTATCCATTTACCTTCTTTGCTGATCAGTAAAAATCTTGGAATGGCATTGATCTCATATTTGTTGGCAAAAAACTTTCCAGTGTCATCAAGCAACTGCACACCATGTAAATTTTCTTTCTTCATCATGTTAAGCCATTTCTGACGATCCTTCCCCCGATCAATGGAGATACCCATAAAAACAATATCACTGTTGTCCTTGTATTCTTCTTCAACTTCTTTAAGAAAAGGAAATTGTTCCCTGCAAGGTCCGCACCATGTAGCCCACACATCTATGAATACTACTTTGCCTTTAAAGTCTTTCATGGAGATCATGCGACCGGTGGAATCAGGCAGTGTAAAATTGTATGCGGACTTTCCAACATAAGCTGTATCGCTGCTGAATTGATCGTAGATCTTCAGGTATTCCCTTTTTACAGAAGCAGGTTTAGTATATTTTTCATCGGGTTCTAATGTGGATCTGAATTCAGTCAGGTTATTAACGGCTACTTCTGACATCTGGTCCTTGAAGAAATAAGATCTCAAAGTGTCATTGGAAATTGTATTGATCATCAACCCGAGCTTTTCACTCTGCGTTAATTGCTTTCTTTGATCTGCAGGCAGGGAAGCAATAACGAGTTTGGCATACAGATTCATGTAAGATCTTGCTTCACCAATATTTAATAATGACGCATCACTGAATTTGTTCGCTTGTATGAAGGGCTGGTAAAAACCTGGAACATCATTAAAATTCTTAGGTGTACCCCCAAATCCCTTTGTTCTCTTTACTGTGCTATTAAATAAAAATAAAATTGGTGCGAATTCTTTATCAACATCAATTGCCATTTTGAAAAGCTCACTGAATCTTGAACCAGTATGATTGATATTGTTTCTGAAACTCACGATAGATGGTACCAGGCTCTCATAGGTTTTCTGATACGCATTCAGATCAAAAGTATCAATTTGTATCATTGACAAATTATAACCCCAGTTTGTTATTGGAGAGATCAATCGTTGCCATTCCTGCATTGATTTATTTTCTTCAGAACCATTGATGACCTCATAAGATCCCCACTTACCATCAATAGCCAGTTCCAGTTTGTCAGCAGGCTTCAGGAAAACACGCAGTTTCCAGCGTAGAGAGCTGAGATAATAAAAACCTTCCTCTTTTACCACGCAAGGCAGCAAAAAGGGTTTTTCTTTTGCAACGTCAATACTATTTACTGTTTCGAAACTGCCATCAACAACTCTCTTGATAGTAATAGTGTTCCCCAATTTCCAATTAACCAATTTCCCGCTGACAAATGCAATGGAGGATTTTTTTGTACCTGTTTTTAATTCAAACCCTGTTTTTTTCGCGGCATCAAATTTTGACAGAGTAATTTTTAATGAATAATTCTGCCCGGGTTTCAGTGTTAATGGAAGCGTATAATATTTGTCTGCCTCCATCCTCATATGTCCCTGTTTCAAAGTTTTTACCTGGAAACTATAAGTGATGGTTGTATCAGCAGGAAAAGCAAAAACAAATTCCGGGTTGGATGGGGTGATCGTGTACTCCCCCAGTTTTTGGATCCTGTTGTTTACGGTTTTAGTAAGTATCAGTTCGGCATCTATTTTTTCAGTAAATGTGCCACTTAGGATTACAGGATCATGCTGTGCCATGAGAGCATTAAAAACCATTAAACAGACAGCAGAGGCAAAAATATTTTTTATACTATTTTTCATTTTCCGTTATTGGATTCTAGTGTTTGTTCAATTAATGATTTGAATTCCGGATCAGAGGGACGTGGCGCATCCACTGTTACAATTTTCCCTTCTTTATCAAAGATCATATAGCGGGGAATGCCTTCGATCTTATAGTACTTACCAACCGATTCATTATATTCGGCAAGCAGTTGAACATTTTTCCATCCTTTCTTTGCAACAAAGTTCTTCCATGTTGCTTTCTTTCCCTTCCCGTCATGTGATAAACTAATGAACACGATATCGTCGTGGTCTTCGAAATCTTCTTCCACTTTTTGGAAGAAAGGCATTTCTTTCAGGCAGGCACCACACCACATGGCCCATATGTCCAACACAACTACCTTTCCTTTAAAGTCGGATAATGAAACAGTGTTATCATTTATATCGGGCAAAGAAAAATTATAAGCTTCGTTGCCGCGGGCAAAAGGCATCAATTCTTTTTTCTTTTTCTCGTAGGTTTCTTTATGCGATGCTGTGAGAAAATATTTTTCATAGGGCTGAAGAATTGCTATTAAATCTTCCTCCTTGATTACTCTATTTATGTAGCTCAAAACTAAAGCACCTTTCAATGTATCGTTACAAACCGGGTCAACATATGGTGTTTTGAAAGACGCTTGTTGAAATTCTTTAACATTTTTTGATTCAAAAAACCTGTGGATCGATATATAGTACTTCAGAAGCGCCATCCCATGATCTGTATTCAGCAATTGGGCATCACAATATTTTCCTTTCTGTAAAACAGGTTTATAAAAACTGCGATGAGCCATGCTCGTATCATAGGCCGAAAGCACCCTTTCGTTGAAATAAAAGAACGCAGCGGTTCTTACAAAATCCAGATCAATATCAACCTTCAGTTTCAGTAACTGGTTGAAATAATTGTTGGATGTGTGAACAGAATTTTTAAATGCTTCAGCCTTTGCAACAAACTGGCTATATATATCAAAAAAGATCTCTCTCTTCTGCTGATTTCTTCCTGCTTTGAAAAGAGGAATGAGTAGGTCGGTCCATTGTTGCAGTAAAATAGTTTCCTGGTTTTTGTTATCAATTATGCAACTGTCATAGTCAGCCCCCAGTTTATTTGAATATACATTCAATTGAACGCTCTCACCTGGTTTGAGATACAAAACATTTTTAAGATCACCCACCTGTGATGCTTTGTCGATAAAAAAGATCGATTCATTTTCCAATGGTATATCAAAACTGAAGCTGCCATCTTTTGCAGGCCAGCGAAAACCAATTTTGACCTTTTCGCCATTTTCCACTTTATATAATGCTACAGACTGCGTACCTGCATTATGAACTTTACCACGTACAATTGTATTTATCGGATATTGGTGAGCAATAGCAGCTTTAAAAACAATCAAACAGACAGCAGAGGCAAAAATATTTTTTACACTAATTTTCATTGTCCGGTATTAGATTCCAGTGTTTGTTCGATCAATGATCTGAATTCCGGATCAGAAGGACGTGGTGCATCCACGGATACAATTTTCCCTTCTTTATCAAAGATCATTAAGCGGGGAATGCCTTCAACCTTATAATATTTACCGATAGATTCATCATAGTTAGCGATCAACTCAATGTTTTTATATCCTTTCTTTGCAACAAAATTTTTCCAAACGTCTTTTCTATCAAGCCCGTCATGCGATACGCCAATGAATACAATATCATTCCGGTCTTTGAAATGCTCTTCTACTTTTTGGAAATAAGGTTTTTCCGCAAGGCAGGGAGCACACCACATGGCCCATATGTCCAGCACAACTACCTTTCCTTTAAAGTCGGACATTGAAACAGTTTGATCTTTTGTATCCTTCAGCGAAAAATTATAAGCGGGAGCTCCTTTTGCAAACACGGTCAGCTCATCTACTTTCTTTTGGTAAGCTTGTTTTAAAGCAGTTGTAGTAAATAGTTTTTTAAACGGCTCTATATCGATCTTGAATGTTTCGTAATTGGTAATTTGCTGCATATGATCTAAAGCATATACTGCACGAACCGTATCGTTGCAGATCATCTTCATCTTTTCAACAAATGAAGTTGCGGCCATTTGTTCCTGCGTTCTGTATTTCTGAAATAGCTGGTAACCGAGGTTGTATTTTAACAAAGCCAGCCCATTCTCTGATTGTAACAAACCTGCATTGCAAAATTTTTGTTTTGCCATCGGCTGATAAAATTGCCGATGTTTGGCCGTGCTGTCAAGACCAGCGTTCATTCTTACCCCGTAATGGAAGAAAGCTGCTGCTCTTGCATATTGAAGATCTGCATCTAATTTTGATGCAAGTAGGTTTTTGAAATAACGATTATTCGATACTGATTGCCCTTTTAATTTTTCAGCCTGTTTTACCAGTTTGTTGTATGCAATGATATAATCATCCCGCTTGGCCCTGTTCGTACCAAGCTTTGCCACCGCATTAAAAAAATTAGTCCATGACTGCAGGATAACAGTTTCTTGATTTGGACTTTGAACATTACAACTGTCAAAATCTATCTTCAACTTGCTTAAATAAATGTGAACAAATTTTTGATCGCCTGGTTTCAGGTAAATAACATGGTTATATGCACCCCCTTTGCCACCCGGCTTTCGTATAAAATAAATTCCTTCTTGTTCCATGGGAAATGAAAACATACAAGTATCCATTTCACCGGGTCGTCTGAAACCAAGGCTAACAGCTTCGCCAGCCTCCACCTTGTACAAAGCCACGGCACTGCCGGTATTGTTATAAACCTTACAAGTAACCGTTGTTTCAGGACCATTACCACCATATACATGTGCCGTTACCAGGAACAATAAAACAGTGGTTATTATTTTCAGAGTTTTTTGAAACATACAAGTAATTATTTATTTAACCTGTTGTCCAGCCTGTTTTTGATTTGATCTGCGATATAGTTCAAATGATCTTTTGAGTCTTTATCAGTAACTGTTGGGATCGCCGCTAAAATTTCTCCACGAAGTTTCTCAAGGTGTAGTGCAAGGAAAGAACCAATATCAGTACTAATGGTGACAGGAAGAGCTTCAGCAGCTCCAGGTCCGCCAAATAACATAGCCATGTAATGTTCACCGACTTCTGCTTCCTTTATCGAAGCCAGCACATTGGATATATAATTCTTTTGTAAACTGCGACGATAGATGCTGATCGGTTTTTTATTTTTAAGTTCGGTCCACACACCCGCTTTTACATCGTCCATCAATTCAACAATTGAATAAGTATTACCCTTGCCGTATCGATTCTCCTCCAGCAGCAATGTATTGAACACCCTATCGCTGAGTAAAAGATCAAGTACCCTTGCCTGGCTATTTGCCACTGAACCTATCCTTACAGGATTGCTGATCTTATTCAGTATTTCATTATCGAGTAACCACTCAGGAGTGGTAAAAACTTCTTTAGTTAAAAAGGCAACTGCTTCTTTTGATTTTTCTTTTGGTGAGTTTACATACACATCACCTGGTTGTTCTACTGTTTTCCATGTTTCATAAACACTGGCAACATTGGCAGTTACGTGCATGCAATAACGCAGATACTGTGTTGCCACCTGGCGATACATATTCGTTAAACCAGTATAGAGGTTGTCATTACTATCCCTGGTCCACTCAGGCAAATGCGCCATTACATATTTCAGGTTTTTAATGCCGTACTCACTTGCCTTCATGCTATTGTTGCCCACATCCTCTGATTGGCAACGTGCATCATTATTCATTCCTTCGCCACCAAACCATAAACGTGGGTTTGCTTTTAAACTGTCAACGATCCATTTAGTTACCACTTTGCGATCTTCTTCATCATCTGTTATACCAGTATATGTATAACCCCATTTGATGGCCCACTTATCGTAATCATTAATGCGTGGCATAATACCAGCCTGGCCAATACTGTCTTCTGGTTGTGCTACGTAGTTAAAACGTGCATAGTCCATGATCGAGTTAGTGTGACCATGTGCTTCTACCCAATTTTTATCACGCAACTTTTCAACTGGTGTAAGACTGCTACTGCCCATGTTATGACGCAGACCTAATGTATGTCCTACTTCATGTGATGAAACAAAACGGATCAAAGTTCCCATCAGCTCATCACTGAACTTCATAGTACGGGCACGGGGATCATTTGGTGATGCCTGTACCATATACCAATCATGCAACAAGGTCATTACATTATGATACCAACCCACATAACTCTGTAATATTTCGCCGCTGCGTGGATCATGAATATTCGGACCATAAGCATTTGCAACTTCTGATGGGAAGTAACGAATTACTTTGTACCGTGCATCTTCAAGGCTCATTGTTGTATCATTCTCTGGCCATTCTTTTCCTATGATAGCATTTTTAAAACCGGCTGCCTTAAAAGCTTCATTCCAATCATTGATACCGGCAATGATATAAGGACGCCATTGCTTGGGTGTAGCAGGATCAATATAATAAACGATCGGCTCTTTGGGTTCTACCAGTTCACCACGCTTATAGCGTTGCATATCTTCCGGCTTTGGTTCAAGACGATAACGAACAATAAAAATTTTTGTATTTACTTTTTGTTGCGCATCGGCATATTCCTGGTATGCATCAGCAAAATAACCTACCCGTGCATCAAAACGTCTTGGGGTCATTGGTTTTTCCGGCATGAGCATAATGGAAGTAGAAATTTCCATTGTAATAGCACCACTCAATCTTGCTGCCTCAATTGGAGCAACCGCTGGGCGACCAGGTGCTGCCGGGCTACCTGCACTTGATGCGCCATACGTACGCATCATTTTTATTTCCACATTGATGGGATAAGCTGCAAAACTTTTTACCAAACTTCTGTCGGCTGCCATTGCTGAAACGGACATCCTGCTTTTTACTTCAGCATTCAGCATCGTAAACGAATTTTCTTTTTGAAGAAAATCGGTTGCATCGATCAATGATGTGCCGCCATTGCCACGGGCTTTTATATCAAAAAGCATGGCCACAGAATTTACATTGGCATTTTTTACTGCAGTTGAAATAACATTTGTTGTGTCCACCTGGTTAATTGTGGCAGTAACATTCAAAGCAAGCTTGCTGCCGCCATTCCATTTTGTAAAGCTGATGGTCCTGTTATTCATTATTTCTCCGCCAAACTTGGGGCTGCCTCCCGGCACTTTTACCAGCCAGGTAGTTAAGAGTAATTCTCTTCCCAATATTGAATCGGGTATTTCGAAATAATATTTTTCACCCACCTGGTGAATGGAAAACATTCCTTTCTTGCTGACCGCTTTTGCGGTAACAAAGTCACTGATCTTTTTCGTTGTGCTTTTAACCGAATCAGTTGTCGGTTTTTCAACCGGTTTTTTTTCTTGTGCCGAAGCAGCATTAAAGAAACCGGATAATAATATGATGAGAATAATGCGTGTCATGTATTTTTAATTTATCAATACGAAAAATGCGTTCACTGATTAGTTTTTGGGATACAGGAATTTGTTGATCTTATTGTACACATATTGTAAATGTGCCAATGTCATGGTGTCTTTGCAGGCAGGAATAGCCGCCTTGCACTGCTTCATTATTTTATCTAAGTGAACACGCAGCATTACCGGTATATCTGTTGTTGAAAGATCCGGTGATGCAGATCCGGCTTTAGGTGGCTCAGCTGACTCACCTATAACCCTAAAAATGTTAACGAGCTCTGCTTTTTGAATAAATCTTCTGTATGGATCAATTACAACGAGTGTTGAAGTTTTTAATTCGCTCCATAAACCATTATTGAGATCAGTAAGCATTTCATCAACTGTATAGGTCTTTTCTTTGCCAAAACGCATTGTCTCGATCGTCATTTTGTAAAGAACAGAGCTTTTCAATACCTGGTAAATTGCATCGTCCTGGAATCTCTGCACTTTTTCTTTAGAAGCAGGCTTAGCGAATTTATTCAGCAGATTTTTATCATAAAGCCAGGTTGGTGTTTGAAATACTTCTTTATGCAAAAAGGCCATTGCTCTTTTTTGTACATCTTTAGGTACAAGTGTGTAAACATCTCCTTTCTGATCGATGCTTTTCAAATTTTCATGCGTACCACCTATTTGGGTATATACATGACGGGTAAGCATCTGGTACCATTCAATTACGTTTCCATACATGGCGTTAGTGTTATCATACATATCCATATCTTCTTTTGTCCACGCAAGTAAATTAGCTGTAACAATTTTCAGGTTTTTGATACCATACTCAGCTGCTTTTACAGGATCATTGCTCAGGTCTTCAGTTTGCGCCGAAGGATCATTGGGATCATTCAAGTTCTGATCAATTTCAGGACTGAATTTTAATGTAGGGTTGGCGGCAAATGCGTTAACCGTCCATTTCTGTACTAACTTTTTATCCTCTTCAAAATTATTTTTACCAGTGAAAGAGTAACCATACTTAATGGCCCATTTGTCGTACTCACCTATTTTCGGCAAAAGGTCTTTTGGAGAAATATGATCTTCGGGTTGTGCTACATAATTGTAATGAATATAGTCCATGATGGAAGCGGAAAAACCATTTGCTTCTAACCAATTTTTATCTCTTAACTTTTCTACAGGATATGCGCTGCTTCCTGCCATATTATTACGCAGACCCAATGTATGTCCTACTTCACGGGCAACAGCAGCTCTTATTAATGAACCCATCAACTCATCACTGAACTTCGTTGTTCTTGCACGACTATCGAGTGCCGCAGCCTGTACAAAATACCATTCGTACAACGACCTGATCTTGCTATGCGACCAACCTATATATGTTTGTAAAATTTCACCGCTTCTTGGATCGTATACTCTCGGGGCGTAAGAAAATGATTGCTCTGTCGGAAAATAGCGTACAACTTTGCAGCGAACATCTTCCATACACATGTTACTGTCATTCTCGGGCCACTCTTTACCAACAATTGCATTTTTAAAACCAGCAGCCTTAAATGCTTCATTCCAATCATTGATGCCTGCAATTATGTAAGGTCTCCATTGTTTAGGTGTAGCAGGATCAACATAAAACACTAAGGGATCTTTTGGATCAACCAATTCACCTTTCAGGTAACGCTGCATGTCTTCCTGTTTTGGCTCCATGCGATGACGCACAATAAAATTCTTGTCTTCCACCTTTTGTTGCGCATCAGAAAATATCTTATAGTTTTCGGTATAATAACCTACTCGTGGATCGGCATGTCTTGATTGCATCGGTACAGCAGGGAGTAACATGATCGATGTACTTAACTCAAATGTTACTCCAACACTAGCTGAAACGGTAGCAGGAGCAGCTTCTGCAGGCGCAGCCCCGGCTGCTGGTGCCGCAGCACCCATGCCAAAGGTCTTCATGGTTTTGATCTCAATGTTTTGTTCATAAGGATTAACAGACATGATAAATGATCTGTCTGCAGCTACAGCTCCCAAAGACATACTCTTCTTTGCATTAGGGTCAAAACCAGTGATCGAATTATCTTTTGAAATAAAATCGGTGACATCAATAACTGAAGTCCTATTATCTTTCTTTGCTTTAATATCAAATACCATTGCGATAGGGTCAATGGTAGAGTTGCGTACAGCTTTTGCAATAGTGTTTGTTGAATCTGCTACTGCAACGTTTGTAATTACTCTTACATATAACTTATCTTCTCCCGCTTTTTCAAACGAAATAATAATGCTGTTGACGATTTCGCCACCAAAACGTGGACTTCCTGTTGGTACTTTTACCAAACGAGTGGTAAAAAGAACCTCCCTTTTTAAAAGAGAATCGGGAATCTCGAAATAATATTTATCATCCACCTTATGGACTGAAAACAAACCCGGCCTGGTTACAGCCTGAGCTGTGATCACATCTTTGTAAGGTTTTGCTTTGGCTGATACAGGTGCCTTACTTGTGGTATCCTGGCCGAAAGCGAAATTCGTTATCACAGTCATTGAGAGAGCAAACAAAACATTGTACAACTTCATAATCTGATTTTTTAGCGGTCTTTTTTAAGTTTACGGACTAAAACTACTATGCTATAGCGCGGATTTTCAGTTTATAGTACCAACGGGTAAAAGCATTTGACGGAATTCCCTGTGGGAATGACGATTTTAGGGTTGGGAAGGGGGATAGCAAAGGGGCGTAAAAAAGCCCGCCAGGTTTATCACCGGCAGGCTAGTAATTGAGAACGGACTTTCAAATTATTATCAGAACCCTAACCCTTTTTTAAATGCGATATCAACTATTTTATCAAAACCGGTATACACATTCGCAGGTGTAGGATTGATTTCACCAATTCCGGTAAGATTAAAGAAATAAACTTTATGGCCAGCACCGCTTGCTGTTTCATCTGTAGCAACTACCAATACCCTGCTTTCTGTAGAAGGTATAGATGCAGCATTGTATCCTGATTTGAAAACTTTCATGGTTTTAATAATTGTTCCCGCAGGAAAACTGTATCCCAAATGCGATGTAGTTGTAGCGGGCATGGTGCCGGTGTAACTCGGATTACAAACATAAATGCTATTAGTGCTGTTACCCGGTACATAATAAAAAACATTGCTTACCGAAGCTATTGAAAAGCCCGGTACAGCAAAAATGGAAGCTGTATTAATACCGGTAACGTTAGTGGCAGCATCCTTCAAAAAATACCTGCCT
>DATDCP010000252.1:0-11961 GCA_036524255.1 Chitinophagaceae bacterium | reverse complement strand
AACTCTCTTTTTAAAAACTCCTGTGACTTTTCCATATTTTTAAATATTCAATATTTGGGCCAAAACGGACGAAAACAGTTGTATGGCTGCTGAATGATATAACTATGACTTTAATTTATAGTAAATGATGTCCATAAATTTCCCCTTGCAGGCCGTTGATCTGCCCGCATCTCCGGATATCAATCGGAAAACATTAGGCTGGAACAACTACCTTTATATTGTTATGAGTCGTGTATGTTGTAAACAGGTTGTTTTTCTTTTCGTTTTCCTTTCGCAAAGCTTTTTAAATTGCTATTCACAAACGGATACGAAACCCAGGCAAATTACCGGGGCAAATCTTAGTGATATGTCTAAGACAGCTTCTGTGTTTTTGCAAACCCTCTCTGAAAAACAAAAAGCAAAAATTCAGTTTGGTTTTAATGAGGAGGAACGCTATAACTGGCATTATATCCCAAGAAGCAGGAAGGGTTTAACGCTAAATGAAATGACCAGTCAGCAAATTAAAGATGCTTTTGGTCTTTTGCGGACCGCATTAAGTGATACTGGTTTCAATAAGGCCAGTTCTATCATTCAACTCGAAAATATATTAAGAGAAGTAGAGAGTCGTCCTTCTAATGATACATACCGCGATGCAGGTAATTATTTTTTTTCAATTTTTGGAAATCCAGCTACAGATAAAATCTGGGGCTGGAGATTGGAAGGTCATCACGTAGCATTTAATTTTTCTTCAAAAGATAATCGTCTTGTTTCGGGAACACCCGGCTTTCTAGGTTCCAATCCTGCCGTTGTATTATCAGGTTCTGAAAAAGGAAAATATATTTTGAAAGATGAAACTGAATTGGGTTTTGCACTATTATATTCTTTAAGTAAGGAACAAAAGGACAAGGCAATCATCAGTAATAAGGCACCGGGTGAGATACTTACTGCAGCAAGCCGTCATGCCATGATAAATGACCCGAAAGGAATTTTATATAATGAATTGAGTAGTTCACAGCAACAAATATTCATGCAACTGCTCAGTATTTATATTCATCGTTATACACGAACATTTGCTCAGGTAATGATGAAAGAGATCGAAGAAGCGGGTCTTAATAATCTCCGGTTTGCATGGGCGGGAGATCAGCAGCCCGGGATCGGCCATCCGCATTACTACCGCATTCAAGGGCCTACAATAATTATTGAATATGATAATGTACAAAACGACGCAAATCATATTCACACGGTGATCAGGGATCTGAAAAATGATTTTGGAGGAGATGAGTTGCTGAAACATTATAAAAATGATCAGCATTGATTTATTTATTGTTTATCAGAGCAGGATAAACATATTCCTTTAATAGTGCATAGGCATTTTTTTTAATGTCCCATTTATTATAATTACCGGCATTTATCACAACCAACAGGCCACTCGTTTTGTCAAAAAGAATGTTTTGATCGCCATTGCCGATACAAGCAACCATAGAAAGAGGTTTATTATTTATTGTGTCTTGCCATAGCCAGAACTGGTAACCGTACGAACCACCACCTGGCCTTTGTACATGTGATTGAAATGATTCTTCCACCCATTTTTTAGAAACGATCTGTGTATCCAAATGCTTACCATCATAATAATATAGCAATCCGAATTTTAAAAGATCCCGGGATCGTAACCTCAGCCCCGATGCGGCAGCAGCCAGGTCTGTCCCCTCATATTTTATCCATTCAAAACGTGTAATACCCAACGGCTGAAAAAGATATTCTTTTGCAAATTGTTCAATTTTTTTTCCGGTTGTCTTTTCGATAATACCAGCAAGCAATTGAGTAGTGCCTCCATTATATTTCCAAACTTGTCCTGGTGGAAATTCCATCGGCTGGCTTAATACATATTCTATCTGGTTAGAACTACGGATCATTCTTATCTCGCTGTTCTCAGGGTTATCATAAGGAACATCTTCATTCCATTTCAGACCTGAACTCATGGTTAAAAGATGTTCTATTGTCAGCGATGATATTAAACCCGTATCCAGTTTTTTATATTCGGGAAAGAAATCAAATACTTTCTGATTAATGTTTTTAATTTTTCCTTGCTGAATGGCAATACCAACACAGGCTGATACAATGCTCTTGGAAATACTCCTTATATCATGTAAACTGTCCTTACCCTGCGTTCTTATGCCAAGGTCATCTCCCCAACTTTGATCTCTGCCCGGCCAATATTTTTCATATACAAGTTTATCATTCCTTGTGATCAGTAAACTATGAATGTTCGGATACGTACCATTTGTAATAGCAGTATCGATTTTATTGATAATTGATGAATCAATACCTGATTCTGCCATTGAGGCAACCGGGATGCCTTCCTCATTTACTGCGCTATGATTTTTTCCCTGTTGACCACAATTAGAAAAAAAGAAAAGAATCAATAAATAAAAGGCAAGTTCTTTTATTCGCATAAAAAATGATTATAACTAAAGGTAGAAAAAAGTATAGAAGCAGAGATCCCGATAGGTATCGAAACTTTTATTATGTAATTTCTTTATTAGCAGGAGTTGAAAATATTTGATTTGTATATTCACCTATTATTAGTGGTATAAAATGCAGGCCAATAAACTAAGCTCCGGACAATTAAAAGTAGCTGCCACCGGCTTTCTTAGTCTCTTCTCTATTGTTGGTATTATGGTTTATGGTCTTCCTTTTTTTTATGATTTTTGGGTAAAAGAGTATGGATGGTCAAGGGCAACTGTTACTTCAGGAAATGCTTTTGCAAAAGTTGCTGTTGGCCTTTTAGGTTTTTTTGCAGGATGGTTTATTGATCGTTTTGGCCCGCGAAGATTAATGCTTGCAGGAATTTTAATGGGCGGTATGGCACTCGTTGGTTTAAGTACAGTCACTGCACTCTGGCAATTTTATTTGTTCTATGTGTTCAACGCATTGGGATATATGTGTGCGGGGCCATTACCGAACCAGGTTTTAACTGCACGATGGTTCAATAAGACCAGAGGTAAAGCGATGGGCTTTGCTTATCTCGGGATAGGTGTTGGTGGTATGCTGGTTCCTCAAATAGCAAAATGGCTCAACATACAATTTGGCTGGCACCAGGCATTGATGCTTTTAGGAATACTGATGATTGTCATTTCATTTCCAATGGCGTGGATAGTAAAAGAAAATCCTGAAGTACAATCGGCAGGAACTATTAAAGAAGAATCAACAATTCCTCTTAAGAAAATAGTAAAAGGCTGGCCGTTCTATTTGCTGCTGATCGGTAGTATGTGTTCTATTGGTGCAGTGGCAGGCACGAGCCAGAACCTTAAACTTTTTTTCAGCCTTGATCTAAAATATTCCCAGGGACAATCAGCAAATATTATTTCATTGGTTCTTCTTTCAAGTATTATCGGTCGTGTGCTAATGGGGTGGCTGGCTGATAAGTTTCCAAAAAAGTATGTGATGATCCTCATCTATACACTTGTTGCAGGATCAATACCACTCCTTTACTTTGCCGATACACCGGGGATCATTTATTTATTTGCTTTTATTTTCGGAATTGGTTTGGGAGGCGATTATATGATCATTCCTTTAATGGCTGCCGAACTTTTTGGAGTAAGGATAATGGGACGGGTAATGGGACTTGTATTAACAGCAGATGGTTTAGCTGAAGCGTTTTCTCCCATGTTGGTAGCGAAGCTCCGTGATAGTAGCGAAAATTATGCGAACGGATTTGCCGTACTGATCATACTTGCTGTCATTGGTATCATTGCAGTAGCAATGCTTCCGAAAAAAACAAAAACACAATCGAGCTGATAACCATTAAAGTTGAAAGTATGGTTGACTGTTTGAACCACATAGAATCATAGGCACATAGATTAACACATAGTAATGGGCATAACAAAAAAATATTTAAATGAACTTACTTATAAGGTTATTGGTTGTGCAATAGAAGTACACAAACATTTAGGTCCGGGTTTATTGGAAAGTGTCTAAAAAGTGCTTTGTGAGAGAATTGGCTTTACGCGAAATAGAGAATAAGTGTCAGATTTGGGTGCCACTGCAATATAAAGGCTTGTCACTTGACACAGAATTGAGATTAGATGTTTTGGTAGAAGATATACTTTGTGTAGAGTTGAAAGCACAGGAAGGTCTTCTGCCAATACATGACGCAGTCTTGCTCTCTTACATGCAAATGTTGCAGAAGCCTAAAGGTATTCTTATAAATTTTCATTGTGTAAATATTTTTAAAGAAGGACAGAGAACTCTTGTAAACAACCTGTTTTCTTTATGCCTGAAGAATAAAAACCTATGTGAAGACCTATGTATCTATGTGCCTATGTGGTTCAATATTTTCTATACGGAATAATTTATATTTACAAATATGATCCGGATTAATCACGAATTAAAAGCATCTGATCTAAAAGATAAACTCACAAGGTTCTGGGAACTTTCCGCGAAAAAAATAAAGCTGATCGAAACGAATTATGATGAAAGCAAGGGGTCGCCTGTATTCACTGTAAATGGAAAGTATTCAACAAGGGGATGGACCGAATGGACACAGGGATTTCAATACGGTTCTTCTATTCTCCAGTATGATGCAACAGGAGAAAAGTCTTTCTTAGAAACAGGGACAAAAAAAACAGTAGAAAAAATGGCTCCGCATGTCAGCCATATGGGTGTGCATGATCATGGATTTAATAATATAAGCACTTATGGCAATTTGCTTCGGTTAATGAAAGAAAGTAAGATCCCTTTCAATGAATGGGAAAAGGATTTTTACGAATTAGCATTGAAAATTTCCGGTGCCGTTCAAGCCAGCCGATGGACAATAATAAAGAATGGGGGGTTCATTCATTCTTTCAATGGACCGCACTCTTTATTTGTGGATACGATCCGTTCCTGTCGTGCATTAGTGGTCAGTCATTGCCTTGGTCATGTTTTCCTGGGGGAAGGTGATGTAAAAATAGATCTGCTGGAACGTGTTAACCAACATTTGAAAGCAACGGCAAACTATTCGGTGTTCTATGGTGAAGGACGTGATAGTTATGATGTCTGGGGTCGTACTGCACATGAAAGTGTTTTTAATGCGAAAGATGGAAATTTCCGTTGTCCTAATTCACAACAAGGTTTTTCAGGTTTTACAACATGGACAAGAGGACTTGCCTGGGCAATGTGTGGTTTTGCTGAAGAACTGGAATGGTTTGATACAGTAAATGAAACAGCTCTTGATCCCGATAGTTATCGGGATGGAGGAAAAAATAATTTAGAATCGCTGATGCTGAAAGCTGCAAAAGCTACCTGTGATTTTTATATAGACAACTCCTGCACTGATGGAATTCCTTATTGGGACACGGGAGCGCCGGAACTTTCTAAAATGGGAGATTACTTAAATAAAACTGCTGATCCATTTAATTCTTATGAACCGGTTGATAGTTCAGCAGCCGCGATCGGTGCGCAGGGTTTGTTGCGGTTGGGAAAATATTTACAAAATAAAGGAGATGCTAAGAACGGTGATCGTTACTGGCAGGCTGGTCTTTCTGTAATGAATACTTTATTAGATGAACCTTATTTGAGTATCAATGATGCTCACCAGGGAATGATATTACATTCCATTTATCATCGGCCAAATGGATGGGATCATATACCTGCAGGGAGTAAAATTCCAAATGGTGAATCAAGCATGTGGGGCGATTATCATATTCGTGAGTGTTCCCTCTACCTGCAACGCATTATTAATAATGAAAAGTATTATACATTCTTCAATTGCATTTAATGAGTGCCAGGCAAATAACTGATCTCTCACAGTTGTGTATTCATACCATCACAACCAAACCATGGAGCATTGAAGAAGCCGCAAAAAATTATTCATCAGAAGGCGTAAAAGGAATAACTGTTTGGAGGGATGCATTGGAAAATAGAAATATCAAAGAAACAGGTCAGCTATTATGTGATCATGGATTGAATATAGTTTCACTTTGCCGTGGAGGATTTTTCCCCAATAAAGAAAAAGAAAAAAGGAAACTGGCAATTGAGGATAATCTAAAAGCAATTGAAGAAGCATCTGAATTAGGAACAAAAATGATCGTTCTCGTTTGCGGTGCTGATCCAACTCAGTCACTCGAAGATTCAAGAAAGCAAATACAGGAGGGCATTCAAACAATTATACCGCAGGCAGAAGCTGCCGGAATAAAATTGGCTATTGAACCATTACATCCTATGTATGCAGATACACGTTCAGCAATTAATACATTAGCACAGGCAAATGAGTTGGCAGAACGAATAAATTCGCCATATGTAGGTGTAGCTGTTGACGTATATCATCTTTGGTGGGATCCATCTTTGGAACAGGAAATAAAACGTTGCGGAGAAAATGATCATTTATTTGCATTTCATATTTGTGATTGGAATTCTCCTACCGTTGATATATTGCTTGATCGTGGCTTAATGGGAGATGGATGTATCCCGGTAAATAAAATAAGATCATGGGTGGAAGCAACAGGATTCAATGGTTTTTATGAAGTAGAAATATTTTCCAATAAATACTGGCAACAGGATCAAACTCAGTTTTTGAAAAAAATAATAAAAGCGTACAAAGAAAATAGCTGACAATGAAGGAACATAAAATAGGTATCATCATGAATGGTGTAACAGGACGCATGGGGACCAACCAGCACTTGTTACGATCCATTGCAGCGATCATCAAACAAGGAGGCGTAAAAATCTGCGAAGAAGAAACGATCATGCCTGATCCTATTCTTGTTGGACGAAATAGTGATAAACTGGAAAAACTTTGCGAATTATCCGGCGTAAAAAGAATGACGACCGGTCTTGATGAAGCACTCGCCGATAAAAACAATATCATTTACTTTGATGCACAGGTAACCGGGAGAAGAGCGGATGCTGTTAAACAAGCTGTAAAAGCAGGTAAACATATTTATTGTGAAAAGCCAGTAGCAACAGATACTAAAACTGCTATGGAGCTTTATAAATTATGTAAAGATGCCGGGTTAAAAAACGGAGTAGTGCAGGATAAGCTATGGCTACCGGGTATACTAAAATTAAAGAAGCTTATTCAACAGGGTTTCTTTGGAAAAATACTTTCCGTGAGAGGTGAATTTGGTTATTGGGTGTTTGAAGGTTATACAATTCCTGCTCAACGCCCTTCATGGAATTATCGGAAAGAAGATGATGGAGGAATTATTGTTGATATGCTTTGTCATTGGCGTTATGTACTCGATAATGTTTTTGGAAAAGTAAAAGCTGTTTCATGTTTAGGTGCAACACACATTCCGAAAAGAGTTGATGAACAGGGAAAGGAATATGAATGTACTGCTGATGATGCAGCGTATGCAACATTTCAGCTAGCGGATGGGGTCATTGCTCATTTCAATTCTTCGTGGACGGTGAGAGTGAGGCGAGATGACCTTCTCACTCTGCAAGTAGATGGAACTAAAGGATCAGCTGTGGCGGGTTTGCGTGAATGTTATATTCAAAGCTATGAGAATACACCGCGGCCAGTTTGGAATCCTGATGTTTCTCAACCAATAAATTTTTTTGATAGCTGGACAAAAGTAGGAGAGCAGGAAAACTATGATAACGCTTTCAAAGTGCAATGGGAATTGTTTCTAAAACATGTTGTAAAAGATGAACCTTTTCCATGGGATCTTCGTGATGGTGCTAAAGGTGTACAGTTGGCTGAAAAAGGAATAGAAAGCTGGAGCAGACGTTGTTGGGTTGATATTCCCGAACTTTAAGAAAATATTCTTATGAAGCCAGCTGCATTGCTACTATCATCATTTGATGCGTCGCACTCTTGTACTTTCGGATCGCTGTTCAGCATATATTTCTCGCAGCGTCGCAGCGATTAAGCGGCGCAACGGTGTGTACTTTGCTTCGCTGCGTTCTTTGCGTGAAGAATTATTTAAACAATCATTATGAAAAGAGTTGCATTAATAACAGGAGGAAGCAGGGGCATTGGTTTTGGTATTGCAAAACATCTTGCTCAAAACGGTTTTGATCTTGCAGTGAATGGCGTAAGAGAAGAAAAAGCCGTTGCTGATGTTTTGCAGAAGCTTCACAATGCAGGAGCTGATGTTTTATATTGCCAGGGTGATGTTTCATTAACAGTAGACAGGAAAAAAATAATTGAGCAGGTTAAAAAACATTTTGGCAAACTACATGTGCTAATAAACAATGCTGGTGTTGCCCCAAAAGAAAGAAAAGACATACTTGAAACAAGTGAAGAAAGTTTCGACCGCTTGATCGCCACCAATCTTAAAAGCACTTATTTTCTCTCACAGCTTGTTGCAAACTGGATGATCGAACAGAAAAAAGCTGACACTTCATTTTCATCTTGTATTATCAATATCTCTTCCGTTTCTGCCACTGCTGCCAATGTCAATCGTGGAGAATATTGCGTTTCCAAAGCAGGTATTAGTATGGTAACTCAATTATTTGCTGTAAGGTTAGGCGAATTTGATATTCCTGTTTATGAAGTTCGGCCTGGGGTGATCGATACTGACATGACGTCTACTGTAAAAGAAAAATATGATAAGTTGATCGGCGAAGGCTTAACTGTTCAAAAGCGCTGGGGCTATCCTGATGATGTTGGTAAAGCAGTGAGTACATTAGCTCTTGGAAATTTTCCATATTCAACAGGCCAGGTGATCATGATAGACGGAGGGCTCACCTTATCACGTTTTTAGGTTTTAATTATTTTGGCTAAGCCTTTGTCAAAACCTGGGCGGACGAAAAGAATGTTAAGCATCGTTGAGTCAAACCATGACAAGAATCAATTTTTTAAATAGTTAAGTCAACTATTTGCAATGACTTGGTGAATTCAGAATAGATTTATTATTTTGAAATTAAAAGCTTTAAATGAGGAAAGTATTATTACTTATTCTGCCAATACTGGTTTGGGCATGTAACAAGGATACGGTAACGCAAAACAACGATGCCAAACGGTTGAAAAAAATTGTCGACTCGCATTCCATTTCAACCACCTTTAATTATGACAACCAAAATAAACTTATAAATAAGACTGATACCAGTGTAGGTTCAACCTATAAGACTTATATTAATGTTTTTTACGATAGCCAGGGAAAAATTAGCGGTTACATATATGGGGATAATCAAAAAGGGAATATCTATTCATACACATTCAATTATACGAATGGGAAGATTATAAGGAAGGTTGGTGCGGCTATTAGTGACCCAATACCTCCTCCAACACACGGTTATAGTTATGATGCAGAAGGCAGGCTCTTTACCGATACAATATATTTTAACCAGATACCTTCTGTTAGTTATTCGAAATTCTTTTATAGTAATGGAAATATCACGGAGTCACAACATTTTTCGAATAACTCGACTGTACCTGATTACATCTTTAAATCCAGTTTCGATAATAATTTGACTTCATGTACTGTTCTTGATAAAAATCTTTATTTTGTTTTTGAGGATCAAGTTTTTTTAAATAAGAACAATGTAATTGAAACTATAGATCCTGCAAATAGTAGCAATAACACTTCGATTAAGATTGAATTTTATCCTAATAAGATGCCTAAAAAAGCAGATTATTTTTTGCAGGGAAGAACACTTTTTAGCACAGAATATTTTTATGATTAGTCTGATTAGTTTGTCCAGAGTCTTTGCAAAGACCCCGGGCTGACGAAAAAAAATATGATAAGCTGATCAGTGAAGGCTTAACTGTTCAGAAACTCTGGGGCTACCCTGATGATGTTGGTAAAGCAGTAAGTGCATTAGCACTGGGAAATTTTCCATACTCAACCGGCCAGGTGACATGAGTGACGGCGGACTTATTTTATCACGGGTTTAGTTTTTAATTATTTTTCTAACCCTATCTTTCTCATGAGTGCAATATAACGTGGTTCATTGCGTAGGGTCTGCAAACGTGGTTCCATCTTCAGGTATCGCACTGATCCTGATTTTTCTTCGTAAGATTTTTCCAGCCATTTTAAAGCATTTTCTTTATCGTTAAGCCCGGTGTATACAAGAGCAAAGAAAAAAGGAGAAACAGGTTCCTGTTTGCTCACTACAAACAAAGTATCCAGAATTTTATGTGCCGCTGCAGTATTTCCACTTGACGCATAAACATGTCCAAGTGCAGCGAGATAATTTGGATTATTGTGTGAAAGCCCTAATGCATCTTGATAATCTTTGATCGCTTGCTCAAACATTTTGTTTTGCTGGTAAGCCATACCTCTTATCCATCGGGCACCAGCTGATCTTGGGTTCAGCTCCAAAGTTTTTTTCTCCTGTTCAATTGCCTCATTAAATCTTTTATCAGAAAGATATGCCATACCAAGATCAGCATTGATTCGAGTTGAAAGTGGATCAAGCTCCCTCGCTTTCTCCATCTGGGTTACTGCTTCATCTGTTTTTCCGATAGCTGTCAGGCAGAGAGCAAACCAATGATGAGCCAGTACATAACTTTGATCTAATGCAATTGCTTTCCGAAAACCTTCTTCCGCACTTTTCCATTTCCACTCATGCAGATCGATATGTGCAAGTGAATTATGAGCCTCGGCAAGATTCGCATTGATCCTTAAAGCCCGTTGAGCTGCATCTTTTGCTTTTGACGTTGATTCATCAAAAGACATTAACTCATAATCATAGAGAGTAAGATAGGTGTCTGCCAACCCGGAGTATGCTGCCGCGTAATTAGAATCCTTCTTTATTGCATCTTCAAAATATCCAATTGCTTTTTTAATCCCTTCATCTGTTCTTGTGTTCCAGTGATAGCGTCCTTTCAGATAATCCTCATACGCTTCAGGATTTTTTGTGAAACTCTTCGATGGCTGGTTGGCTTGTTGGCCTCCCAATTTGATCTTTAAAATGTCAACGATCATTTTTGAAATTTCATCCTGAGTAGCGAATACATCCTTCATCTCCCGGTCGTATGTTTCAGACCAAAGATGAGTTCCATTTTCTACTTCGATCAGCTGCGCGGTAATGCGGATGGTGTTGCCAGATTTGCGTACACTACCTTCCAGTATATTGGCAACACCCAGGTCCTTGCCGATCTTTCTTACATCAAGATTTTTTCCTTTAAAAGAAAAGGAGGATGTACGTGAGATCACTTTTAAGTCATTGATTTTTGACAAGAGGTTTAATAATTCCTCACTCATACCATCACTAAAGTATTCCTGGTCTTTAGCCGGGCTCATATCCGTAAAGGGAAGGACGGCGATAGATTGACCTGATGTTTCTGATCCTGCTTTATCAGCAAAAAATGTTTTGTATACAAAAAAACCGGCTGTAAAAAAAAGGATGATAAGAGCTGTTGCAATAATGATCGGTCTCTTCCCGCTTTTTTCTTTTAGTTTCCCTTGTATCTTACTTCGTTTTGGAATAGTTAATCCTTCGTTGCTTAGTGCAAATATTTCCAAAGGCTTGTCAACATTTTTGAAATTGAACTGACCCAGAGAGACAGTGGAAAAGGAGGGATTATTTTTTATTTTATCATGGATCTCACCAGAAACCAAAATAGTGTTTTCCTGGCCAAGTGATTGTACTCTCGAAGCCACATTCACGCCATCTCCCAATGCTTTTGCATCTTCAAAAAAAACTTCACCAATGTGCAGACCAATACGCAACGGAACGGCAGGTTCGTTTTTCAATTCTTTTTGTAAAGCAAGTGAACAGTTGAGTGCATCGGTAGCACTGGGGAAAATACAAAGACTACCGTCTCCATAATAATTCAATACCTGGCCATTAAATTGTTGCGCTAATTTTTCAAGTGTGGAGTTATAATGCTTAATTACTGCTACTGCCTTTTGCTCATTGGCCTGCATCATAGCCGTGTACCCGACAATGTCAGTATACATGATGGCAGCGAGCTGGCGGGCCTGGTTCATTGAATTCGTTTTTTGATCTGTACAGTGACCTACAAGCTACATCATAAAAACCTATCTGTAAATTTTAAATGCTTATCCTGTTTTGTTAAGCATCACCGCCTGATAAACGAAGTAGGAG
>DATDCP010000251.1:0-24533 GCA_036524255.1 Chitinophagaceae bacterium | reverse complement strand
CCACCAGGTATTCATTGAATTTGGAAGGCTCCAGTTCAATAAATGCATTATTGCTGTTGAAAGCGATAAGATTGGTTCCTTCATCCAACATAACATATTCGATAGAATCACCTGTAGCATCTGTTATGAATTGAGACAGATCATCGGTTACTCCACCATAATATAATTTTAATGATCTTATCCTTTCATTATTCCCTTGCCAATTCTCGCCTTCAAAATTTTCACCGACCAGGAAGCCAATATCTACCTTCTCGGTTCTTTTGTAAATAAATTTTTTAGGGTTTAACCAAAACTCGTGTGCAGATAAAGAGGAGATAAAAGTTAATAGCGAGAAAATAAGTAGTATTTTTTTCATTTGCATATCAGCAAATTAGCTTATCAGCAGATTACTTTATCATGTCATCTATATTCCTGTCATTCGGCATTTTACCGGTTTCTTCCAGCATTCTCATTTCTTTAGCATCTTTTAAAAATTCCGATGCGAAAATAAATTCATTCAGACGCTGGTTCTTACTGAAGATGATCTGTTTGTTTGTTCCTTCCCATTCTTTTTTGCCATGGTACATATATAATACATAACTCCCAACTTCCATTACACTGTTCATATCATGGGTGTTTACAACAGTGGTAATATTATATTCAAGTGTGATCTCTTTGATCAACCGGTCAATCACCAAAGAGGTTTGCGGATCAAGTCCTGAATTGGGCTCATCACAAAAAAGATATTTTGGGTTTAAGACAATGGCTCTCGCAATACCTACTCTTTTTTTCATGCCACCGCTAAGCTCGGCCGGGAATTTTTTATTGGTGTCTTTTAAGTTTACACGATCCAGCACCTCATTAATTCTTTCTATTTTTTTTTTGGTTGGCCATGTCGTAAACATATTCAAAGGGAACATCACATTTTCCTGCACTGTTAAACTATCAAACAATGCGGAACCCTGGAAAAGCATACCGATCTGTTTACGGATCTCTGTTTTTTCATTCCGGTTCATATTTATAAAGTTCTCGCCGTTGTATAAGATCTCTCCCTCATCTGGTTCAAACAAGCCTACCATACATTTCATTAAAACAGTTTTCCCGCTTCCGCTAGTACCAATAATAAGATTGCACTGACCTGCTTTCATTACAGCGCTTACATCTTCGATGACAACCTTATCACCAAAACTTTTCTTTATATTTTTTACTTCGATCATTGTTATAATAATAGTGCTGCAAGCAAATAATCAGCAAATAGGATCAGGATGCAACTTATTACCACTGCTTTTGTACTTGCTCTTCCTATTTCTAAGGCGCCTCCTTTTACGTAATAACCAAAGTAGGCCGAAATACTTGAAATAATAAATGCAAATGTGTACGCTTTGTACAAAGCAAATATTACTTTGAAAGGTTCAAATGCATCTAATAATCCCTGGTCGAAAATAGCTGGGGGAACGATACCTGTCATAACGCCAGCAAATCTTCCGCCCCAAATACCAAGCACTCCGGCAATAATAACAAGCATGGGTATTACTACAAGGGCAGCAACAATTTTCGGAAGCACCAGGTAGGTTTTTGAATTGATACCCATAATTTCCAACGCATCTATTTGTTCACTTACCCGCATATTGCCAAGTTCGCTGGCAATTTTACTGCCAACTACACCTGCCAATACAATACAAACCAGGGTAGGAGCAAATTCAAGAATAACTGTATCTCTTACTACTTGTGCTATTACTGACAGAGGAATAAGTGGACTCACAAGCTGGTAAGCCGTTTGAACTGTGGAAACCGCACCCATGAAAATAGAAATGATAACAACGATCCCTAAAGAACCAACACCGATCTCAGAGCATTGATGAATAAACTCTTTCCAGTACATCTTTGCATTTTCAGGGCGGGAGATCATGCCGCTGAGCATCAACAGGTACTGACCAATATCTCTGAAAATTGTCATAGATGCAATATACTCGAAGCAGTTGAAAGAGACAAAGTGAGAACGATTTGAATAATTAACAGTTAAGAATTAATTACTCAAATCTCGGTGTTCTTCTCTTTGCGAAACTTCTTCCACCATCTTGATTTTTGTACGATCTCTTCTGTAGGCACTTTACTTTTTTGTGCATCTACAATTGCGATCACTGACATGTTAAGGATGCTTCGAACTGAGCTGCCAAGTTGTAAAATATGAACTGGTTTTTTTAACCCTAATAGGATCGGGCCAATAGCATCAGCTGTACCTAACTCTTTCAAAAGATTGTATGCAATATTTCCTGATGCAAGGTTAGGAAAGATAAGAGTGTTTACATTTTTATCAACCAGTTCGGAGAAAGGATAATTTTCTTTCATCAATTCATTATTAAATGCTACGCTGGCTTGCATTTCTCCATCTACGATCAGGGAAGGCATTTTCTGCTTTACTATTATTCTTGCTTCAGCTACCAATTTTGCTTCCGGAGAATTACTGCTGCCAAAGTTTGAATAACTAAGCATTGCAATTCTTGGAGTGATATTGAACTGTCTTACTTCTTTGGCCACCATCAAGGTAATATCTGCAAGCTCTTCTGCTGTTGGATTAAAATTCACTGTTGTGTCCGCAAGAAACAATGGACCTTTTTTTGTAAGCATCAAATACATGCCGGCGATTTTCTTTACACCTTCTTCTGTTCCGATCGTATGTAATGCCGGCCTGATAGTATCAGGATAATTTTTCGCCAGGCCTGAGATCATACAATCTGCATCACCACATTCTACCATCATGCAACCAAAATAGTTTCTGTCACGCATCACTTTTTTTGCTTCGTATGCATTGAAACCTCTCCTTCCTCTTTTATGGAAAAATATTTCGCCATACAGAACTCTTTTTTCTGCTGTCGTCTCACTTCTTGGATCAAGGATAGGAATACCATCCAACTCTATGCCTGCTTCCGCAGCTATAAGTTTAATTTTAGTTTCATCACCCAATAGAATAGGATAACCAACACCTTCGTCATATACGATCTGGGCTGCTTTAAGAATTTTTAAATTATCTGCTTCCGCATATACAATTCTTTTCGGATTTCTTCTTGCCTTACTGCCAATTACACGCAGTACCTGGTTATCTATTCCAAGCCTTTTGTCAAGTTCATTTTTATAGACATCCCAATCTTCAATTCTATGTTTGGCAACGCCGCTTTCTATTGCAGCTTGTGCAACTGCCGGTGCGACTGTCGACAACAAACGTGGATCAAGTGGTTTTGGAATTATATAATCGGCGCCAAATAAAATATTTTTTTCACCATAAGCCATGTTCACAATATCAGGTACCGGTGATTTCGCCAATTCGGCCAATGCTTTTACGGCGGCTAATTTCATTGCTTCATTGATCTGGCTGGCTCTTACATCCAATGCACCGCGGAAAATATATGGGAACCCTAACACATTATTTACCTGGTTGGGATAATCGCTGCGCCCTGTCGCCATGATCACATCTTTCCTGGCACCCGTTGCTTCTTCATAGCTTATTTCAGGATCAGGATTAGCCATAGCAAACACAATCGGATTTTTTGCCATTGATTTTACCATATCAGCGGTAACACAATTCCCAGCACTCAATCCAATAAACACATCAGCATCTTTCAATGCCTCTGCTAACGTCATTTCGCCTTTTGCATTAGCATAATTATGTTTCATCTCATCAATATCATTGCGTCCTTTATGTAAAACGCCTTTGCGATCAAACATGATAAAGTTTTCATGTTTTGCACCCAATGATTCATATAAACGACTACAGGAAATGGCTGCAGCGCCGGCGCCATTCACAACAAACTTTGCCTTTTCAATTTTTTTCTTTTGAATTTCCAATGCATTCAATAATGCCGCTCCGGAAATAATTGCAGTGCCATGCTGGTCATCATGCATCACCGGAATATGCATTAACTCCTTTAACTTTTTTTCTATGACAAAGCATTCGGGAGCTTTGATGTCTTCAAGATTAATACCCCCAAAAGTTGGTTCAAGCGACTTTACTATTTCAACAAACTTATCCGGATCTTTTTCATTGATCTCGATATCAAATACATCAATGTCTGCAAAAATTTTAAACAATACACCTTTTCCTTCCATCACAGGTTTGCCAGCTTCTGGTCCGATATCTCCAAGTCCGAGTACCGCCGTTCCGTTGCTGATAACGCCAACTAAGTTCCCTTTGGCGGTATATTTATAAACATCTTCGGGATTTGCGGCAATTTCTTTACATGGTTCTGCTACACCAGGGCTATACGCCAGCGACAGATCTCTTTGCGTTTTCGCTTCTTTGGTTGGAACTACTTCGATCTTTCCGGGTCTTCCTTTAGAATGATACTCGAGAGCCTGTTGTTTACGGAGTTCGTTAGGTTGCATAAATATTTTTTATGTTACCGGTTTTAGCCGCCATGATTTTTATTTGACAAGCTAATTACTACTATTAAACTTTTCTTGCGACGCTCCTGTCATCTTCCTGTTTTCTATTCATCACATTAGGGCATCGCAATATCTACCGGTATGACAAACAAAATGGGAATGCAATGTACAAAATAATTGAGCTTGTCAATATGATATGATTTGCTTGATAAAAAACGCAGAATCTCAATGAATATTCTTATAAGTATCCGCTTTCGTCATTCATATTGATGGGAAGGTAAGAGTTAAAATTACTGTTTAGTGATATTCAATTCAGCCTTTCTTTGACTATCGGGTATTGGATCAGCAACAGTACCGGGATATGGTGAAAGATTTATAAATTCAATTTTATATCCAGCTATAACCGTGTCTTTACTGTAGTTAGGCTTCATTGTTATAGTTGAAAGATTAAATCGATGGGTATTCCCATTTTTAGTAAAAGAAAAGGTAGCGGTAGCAGCACCCTGCCAAATACACACTGCATTAGCAGGGCAACGGGAATCATTCACTACAGCATTAAAGCAAAGTTTCAGATTATCACCTGCAATATTTCCATTTTCACAATCTGATAATTTAAGCTCAATACTTCCTTCTCTAAATTTATCGCTTGACTTGGAGCAAGAGTTTACAAAAGCTGTAAGCGTTGTAAAGAGTAATATTGATAAAAATAGTTTCATTTGATCCTTTTAGTTAATTGACCACTCCTGGAAGGGTATCGTTGCATCAAAATTTGTGAAAGAAATCTAAACGCAAGTTCCAAGCCAGGCCATTAAGCCCATACCCACTTCTATCGCATTTTCATCAATATTGAAAGTAGGAGTGTGAACACCGGAGACAATTCCTTTTTCTTTATTCATAACACCCACCCGGTAAAAGCAAGCCGGTATTTGTTGGGCGTAATAGCCAAAGTCCTCGGCACCCATCCGTAATTCTGTTTCTTCCACATTTTCACTTCCAAGGAATTCACTAGCTGCATTTTTAACAGTCCTGTTTAAGTCATCATTATTAACAACAGCAGGATAGCCTTTATCAATATGAACATCAATTTCGCCACCCATACTATGCACAAGATCTTTTGAAATTCTTTCAATCAAATGATGTGCTTCTGCTCTCCATTTCTCATCCATTGCTCTAAATGTGCCCATCAATTTCACTTCATTTGGAATTACATTAGTTGTGGCGCCAGCCTGGAAAGAAGTGATCGATAAAACAGACGGATCAAATGGATTTGAATTTCGACTTATTACCTGTTGAAGTGCGATTATAAGATGAGAAGCAATTAAAATTGGATCAACACATAGATGAGGTGATGCAGCATGTCCTCCTTTCCCTTTTATCGTGAAATAAAGTTCATCAGCACTGGCCATTACTTTACCACCTCTGAAACTTGTTTTACCAACAGGCATGCCTGTATGCACGTGCATCGCAATAATGCCTGAAGGTTTGGGATTTTCCAGCACACCTTCTTTTATCATATAGCTGGCACCCCCTGGGTTTTTTTCTTCACCAGGTTGAAAAATTAATTTGATGGTTCCCTGCCATTCATTTTTTAATTCATTTAAGATCTTTGAAGCGCCAAGTAAACAGGTTGTATGTACATCATGCCCGCAGGCATGCATTATTCCTTTCTTAGTTGATCTGTATGGAACATCATTTTCTTCCAGTATTGGCAATGCATCGATATCAGCCCGGATAGCAAATATGCGGCTATCGGGATTTTTTCCTTTTATCAATCCAACAACACCGGTTGTTGCTTTCACTTCATAAGGGATACCAAATTCTGCCAGCTTGTTTTGAATGAATTTTGAAGTTTCAAACTCCTGGTAGCTCAATTCAGGATTAGCATGAAGATGATGACGTATTGCAATAAATTCTGCGGAGTATTCTTTTGCCAGTTTTTTGATTTTATCCCTCATCCGGCAAAAATAACGATTGAAGCTTTATAAAAGTGATCAGTTACGGCTAACGGTTTCCGCTTCTTTATCTAATTTTATTTCAATCGTATCATTCATGATGAAAACACCTTTAGGAAAATATTTTTGGAGTCGTTTTTGGTAATCCTCAGCTTCTTTCTTTTCCCTAAAATTTCCAACTTTCAATTTAAAGTAAGGTGCCTGGTAAAGAAGATAAGATTTTAATTCGGGGAAAAAAGTGTACACAGTAGTTTTAGCAGCTGTAGCCTCATCCCTGTTATTAGTATTGATCACAAGCAAGCGATACCCTTTGCCGATCCGTCTTGCTTCACGGGTTGTTTCTTCGTTGATCTGTATTTGTTTTTTTACCAACAGGTCGATCCGCGGATCTTTATGTACAATTACAGAAGGAGTATCAGTTGATCTATTCAATGTTGTGTCCTGGGAAAATAAATTAAATGAAAAAAAGAAGGCACTTATTAATAAAATCTTGTTCATAAATTTCGTTGTGCAAAAATATAGCCAAATAATAGGTTTTAATATCCACCACCCGATCCCGCAATATTTTCGATCGGGTGCCAGGTTGTTTTTATTTCCTGTGTATCTAAAATAAAATAAGGTGATTGGCCCTGGTCCGTATTCCATTTTATTTTATCATAAAAGAAAATACGTTTCAGGTTCATAGCGCTTTTTTCCTGCATCATCTTTTTTAGATCAGAATCATTTTCACAGAAAATGGTTGCATTCACATCCATGTGATCAACAAACCATGTGGAAAGTTCAGAAACTTTTCCTGTTAAAATATTTACAACGCCACCGGGCAGGTCAGATGAGTTCAATACCTCAGCGAAAGTGACGGAACAAAGTGGTTTTGTTTCAGATGCAAGTACAATACAGGTATTACCACCAGCAATTACTGGTGCGATAACAGAAACTAATCCCAACAATGAATCATTTTGCGGAGCTATTACAGACACAACACCAGTAGGTTCCGGAACAGAAAAATTAAAATGGGAACTCGCCACTGGATTTACTGCACTGAAGAGCTGCTGATATTTATCACACCATCCAGCATAATATATGAGGCGATCAATTGCAAGATTTAATTCTTTCTCAGCTTTTCCTTTTGATGAATCCTGTTGTATCAACTCTTCAATAAATTGTGCTTTTCTTCCTTCGAGCATTTCTGCCATGCGATAAAGAATCTGTCCCCGGTTGAAAGCGGCTCTTGTACTCCAGCTACCAAATGCACCTCTCGCAGCAACAACTGCATCCCGAAAATCTTTTCTTGAACTCAGGCATACATTGGCTAATTTTTTTCCATCTCCATTTACTGGAACATAATACCTGCCGGATTCAGTTCTTGGGAACTGCCCACCGATATAGATCTTATATGTTTTTAAGACTTCTAATCTTTTTTTTGAAGTTGCCTTCTCAATTCCATTCTCACTGATCAGGAGTGATGATTTTTTAATTTCTGTTTTACTCATTTTTTCTATTTCTTTTTCAAAACAAAAAAACTATTTCAATCTAAGTCTCCCCTTTAGGGGGTCAGGGGGGTTAAGTTCAAATAAGGAAGTAGCCCATGTAAACCACCTTCTCTTCCATAACCGCTCTCTTTGTAACCTCCAAATGGAGAACTAGGATCAAACTTATTAAATGTATTTGCCCAGATAACTCCGGCTCTCATTCTTTTAGTCAGATTGAAAATTTTAGAACCTTTATCTGTCCAAACTCCAGCACTCAAACCATAAGGTGAGTTATTTGCTTTTTCTATTACCTCATCGTCTGTTCTGAAAGTAAGAATAGCTAACACAGGTCCAAAAATTTCTTCCTGTGCAATTCGATTGCTTTGCGCAACATTGGTAAACAAAGTTGGCCGGCACCAAAAACCTTTGCCGGGTAATGAACAACTGCTTTGATACATTTCACTGCCTTCCGCTTCTCCAATTTTTATATACTTATGAATTGCCTCCAATTGTTGTTTAGAATTGATGGCGCCAATATCAGTGTTCTTATCCATCGGATCACCAACGATCAAGGATTCGATCCTGTCTTTCAATTTTCTTATCACTTCTTTGGCAACAGATTCCTGTACATACAATCTCGAACCTGCACAACAAACATGACCCTGGTTAAAATAAATTCCATTGACCACGCCTTCAACCGCCTGGTCAATGGGCGCATCTTCAAAAATTATATTGGCAGCTTTACCTCCTAATTCAAGAGTTGCTTTTTTATTTGTTCCGGCAATTGCACGCTGAATGATTTTTCCAACATCAGTTGATCCTGTAAATGCGATCTTATTTATATCCGGATGATTAACGATAGCAGCACCGGTTGCACCTGCCCCTGTAATAATATTCACAACACCCGGTGGAAGATCAGATTCCTGGATTATTTCGGCGAGCTTTAATGCAGTTAACGAAGTAGTCTCCGCAGGTTTTAAAACAACTGTATTCCCTGTTGCCAATGCCGGGGCAATTTTCCAGGCGGCCATCAACAAGGGAAAATTCCATGGAATGATCTGCCCTGCAACACCAAGCGGTTCAGTTTGACGGTTTGGAAAAGCATATTCTAATTTATCAGCCCATCCTGCGTAATAAAAGAAATGATTTGCTGCGGTCGGTACATCAAAGTCACGGCTTTCACGGATCGGTTTACCGCCATTCAGTGTTTCAATAATACATAGTTCCCTCGCTTTTTCTTGAATCATTCGTGCTATCCTGAAAATATATTTTGCTCTTTCTTTCGCCGGCATTTTCTTCCAAACCTTTTCATAAGATTTTCTTGCAGCAGAAACCGCTTTATCAACATCCGCAACATTTGCTTCCGCTACTTCACTCAATTTTTCTTCTGTTGCAGGATTAATGGTATCAAAATATTTATTACCCGATGGCTTTTGCCATTCACCATTTATAAAAAGATCATACTGAGGTTTAATACTTGCAGCGCTTTTACTTTCCGGCGCCGGTGCATATTGCCAGGTATCAAACTTTAGTTTGATCGTATTATTTTTCTTTTTTGAAACTACTTTAGACATGTAATATTTTTATTAGGTCAACTTTATTGCTACTATCATCGTCTGTTGCGTCGCACTCTTGTACTTTCTTTAATTCTATTCAACTGTTGAACTCCTACGGAGTTCTGATGATCATTTATTTTTTTCCCCGCTACAAATATTTTATCCCTACGGGATAAAAGAAATTTCAAAGCTTTAAAGAATCTTCAATCTAAGTCTCCCCTTTAGGGGGGACAGGGGGTTTAGTCTACACTGAAATAATTAGCCGCCTGGTAAACTCCTGTTTTTTCTTTCAATATCTGCATCAATACATCATTCGCCAAACTACTTGCTCCAAATCTGAACCAATGATTATTCATCCAATCTTCACCCAAGGTTTCTTTTAGCATAACTAAATAATGTAAAGCCAGTTTTGATTTTGAAATTCCACCAGCTGGTTTCATACCCACCATTCTTCCTGTTTTATAATAATAGTCTCTTATTGCTTCCAGCATTACTAATGTCACAGGCATGGTAGCAGCTGGCTGTATTTTCCCGGTAGATGTTTTAATAAAGTCAGCGCCGGCATGCATGGCTATATCACTTGCCCGGCGGACTTTATCCATAGTACCTAATTCACCGGTTTCCAGAATAACTTTTAATCTTGCTTCACCACAAGCTTCTTTGATCGCAGCTATTTCATCAAAAACAAAATTGTATTCCCCTGAATGAAACTTACCACGACTGATAACCATATCAACTTCATCAGCTCCTTGCTCAACGGCATATTTTGTATCACGGACCTTAACTTCTTTAGGCGCCTGCCCGCTTGGAAATGCGGTAGCCACGGAGGCGACATTTATTCCTGAATCTCCCAAGGCTTTCTTCGCAACTTTAACCATAGATGGATAAACACAAACCGCAGCAACTGTTGGTAAACCGGGTAACGCATCATGTAAATGCATTGCCTTATAACAAAGTTGTTTCACCTTACCATCGGTATCTTTTCCTTCAAGTGTTGTAAGATCGATCATATTGAGCACAAGCTTCAACCCATTCATCTTTGTTTCCTTCTTGATACTTCTTTTTGTAAAACGGGAGGCTCTTTCTTCTACACCCACCTGGTCGATCCGCGGAGATAAACTAAAATCAGGTATTGTAATTAATGATTTGATGCCCGGCATATGGCAGAAATTGATTAAGCTCAAAGGTAACCAAAGTTTATAGCCACGACAATGTCGGATATTTTTTAAAAAAGCAAATGTTTTTCACGTTAAACTGCCTCTTATAAAGTCTTCGGCCATGTTTGCGTCAATTGTTATAAATTCGGCGTCCCTATTCGCAAGTTCTTTTTTAAAAAAACATCTTATTCCAAAAAACTAATCACAATGAGAAAATCTCTGTTTATCTACAGGTTGGTTTTTGTGTTGACATTATTTCCTGTCGCAACTGGTCTTATGGCCCAGGCAACATTCCCCGAAAATGGAGTTGTTGATCCAAGACACGGTACTTATGCTTTCACAAATGCAACTATTGTAAAAGACGTAGCAACTACACTCAATAATGCTACTATGGTAATTAAAGACGGAAAAATCATTTCCGTTGGCACCTCGGTAAAAGTTCCTGCAGGCGCAGTTGAAGTTGACTGTAAAGGAAAATTCATTTACCCGTCATTCATTGACATTTATGCTGATTATGGAACAACGCTTCCCACTCCGCAAGGACAAGGTGGGGGTGGACAAGGGGGCTTTTTTGGTGCACAACAATTTACTTCGAATGCTAAAGGTGCTTATGGATGGAACCAGGCAATAAAAAGTGAAGCCGATGCATTTAAGGTATTTGCCATTGACGACACTAAAGCAAAGCCACTTCGTGAAGCTGGTTTTGGTACAGTATTGAGTCATGTGAGGGATGGCATTTCACGTGGTAGCGGAACTGTCGTTACTCTTGCCAATTCCAAAGAAAATTTGGTGATGCTGAAAGAAAAAGCATCCGCACATTATTCATTTAGTAAAGGCACTTCTACTCAAAGTTATCCTGGTTCAATGATGGGTACCATTGCATTGCTCCGCCAGTCATTCCTGGATGCACAATGGTATAAACAAAAACCAACAGAAGAAGGAGTGAATATCAGCATGGAAGCATGGAATAATAATCTTGGCTTGCCACAAATATTTGATGCAAATGATAAATGGAACTGTCTTCGTGCTGATAAAATAGGAGATGAATTTGGTGTTCAATATATATTAAAAGCTGGTGGTAATGAATACCAGCGTATCAAAGACATGAAAGCAAGTAACGCTTCATTTATTGTATCCTTGAACTATCCGCAGGCACAGGATGTGGAAGATCCTACTGAAGCCAGGTTTGTTTCTTTAAATGATATGAAACATTGGGAAATGGCGCCTGCAAATGCTTCTTACTTCGAAAAAGCAGGAATTAATTTCTGTCTTACCACTGCTGATCTTAGAAACATAACTCAATTCTGGACAAATCTTCGCAAAGCAATGGATTATGGATTAAGTGAAAACAAAGCAATGGAAGCATTGACAAAAAATCCTGCAACTCTTTTAGGAATCTACGATAAAGTTGGAAGCCTTGATGAAGGTAAGATCGCCAATTTCATAATTACAAATGGGCCAGTGTTCAATGAGAAATCAGTTATCATTCAAAACTGGATACAGGGAGAAAAATATTCTGTAAAAGAAGAAGCATGGACAAATATCGCAGGCACTTATAAACTTGCAGTGAATACGCCAGCAGGAACCGAAAATTATACAGTGGATGTAAAATCGAGTAGTTCTGCCAGTGTTTATGGAAAAGATACTTTGAGTGCAAGATTTTCTTATGATGGCAAAGCAGTAAAGCTTAGTTATGCTAAAATGCAGGGAAGAAGAGGTGGTGGATTTGGTGGTGGACAAGGCGGCAGTGGTTTTGGTGGGGGACAACAACCTCAATTGCCTGCATCTGCAACAAGACTTTCCGGTTATAGCAGCGGAACTGAATGGAATGGTACTGGGACTGATTCATTGGGAAATTCTTTGACATGGACTGCTACTTTAGAAAAAGCTGCTGAAGTAAAACCTGACACCGTTAAGAAAAAAGATCCGATCGTAGCTGGAAAAGTTTTATATCCTTTTGTGCCTTTTGGTTTTGAAGAAGGAAGCCAGCCAAAACAAGAAATTATTTTGATAAAGAATGCAACAATTTGGACAAATGAAAAAGAAGGCGTTCTTCAGAATAGTGATATCTTATTAAAAGACGGAAAGATCGCATCAATTGGAAAAAATCTTTCTGATGCTGGAGCAAAAGTTATAGATGGCACCGGTAAATATGTTTCAGCTGGTATCATTGATGAACACTCACATATTGCGGCTGCTTCAATTAATGAAGGTGCGCAAAGTGTAACATCTGAAGTGAGGATCACCGATAATTTAAATCCCGATGATATAAATATATACCGCCAGCTTAGTGGTGGTGTTACCAGTTCTCATATTCTGCACGGTTCTGCAAATGTGATCGGGGGACAAACTCAGTTGATCAAACTTCGCTGGGGTGCCAATGCGGAAGAGCTGAAATTTAAAAATTGGGATGGGCAGATAAAATTTGCTTTGGGTGAAAACGTAAAACGTTCTGCTTCTACACAAGGCAATGCCCGTTATCCTGATACAAGAATGGGTGTTGAGCAAGTACTGGTTGATGCATTTACCCGTGCTAAAGATTATAAGAAAGCATGGGCAGATTACAAGGATAAAAAGTCTTCAGTGATCCCTCGTCGTGATCTTGAACTGGAAGCCCTTGTTGAAATTTTAGATAATAAAAGATTTATTACTTGCCATTCTTATGTGCAAAGTGAGATCACCGGTTTGATAGATGTTGCTGATAAAGCCGGATTTAAAGTAAATACCTTCACACATATTTTGGAAGGATATAAAGTGGCTGATAAAATGCTAAAGCATGGGGCTAATGCATCTACTTTCTCTGATTGGTGGGCTTACAAAATGGAAGTAGAAGATGCGATCCCTTACAATGCGGCGATCATGCACAAGGTTGGTTTGAATGTCGCTATCAATTCTGATGATGCAGAAATGGCTCGTCGCCTGAACCAGGAAGCTGCTAAAACAATGAAGTATGGTGATCTTACTGAAGATGAGGCATTCAAAATGGTAACTTTGAATCCTGCAAAAATGCTTCGTGTTGATAATAGAGTAGGAAGTCTGAAAGTTGGTAAAGATGCAGACGTAGTAGTTTGGAGTGATAATCCTTTAAGTATTTATGCAAAATCAATGTATACTATTGTTGACGGCATTATTTACTTTGACAGGGCAAAAGATGCGGATATGCAGAAATGGGTGGACACAGAAAGAACACGCCTGATCAAAAAAATGAATGGTGAAAAGAGAACTGGTGCGCCGGTGATCCCTGCAACACCAAGCTATCAAATTATGCATACTTGCAGCGAACATGGTCATAGTCATGGTTTGCTAACTATTGATGTTGATAATCTCGAAAACCAATAAAAATATTTATAATGAAAAAAATATTTTTCTCAATTGTATTAGGTGGATTTTTCCTTGCAGCTGTTTCGCAAGAGACGGTGATGCCGGCGCCTCCACAAAAAGGTGTGATGTATATCACAAATGCAAACATTCATGTTGGCAATGGAACCGTTATCAATAATGGAACTATCATGATCAAAGATGGTAAAATTGAAAAAGTTGGTACGGATATCACTGTGCCTGCGGGTTCAAATGTTACTGATGCAAAAGGAAAGCAGGTTTATCCTGGTATCATTTTGCCAGTAAGTAATCTTGGTCTTGTAGAAATATCTTCAATAAGAGCATCGGCAGATGTAAGAGAGATCGGTGATATGAATCCGAATGTAAGATCAATTGTTGCTTACAATACCGATTCAAAAGTTATCAATACACTTCGTTCCCAGGGGATCCTGATGGCGAATATTGTTCCGCAGGGAAGTTTTCTTGCAGGTTCATCTTCTTTAGTGCAATTGGATGCATGGAATTACCAGGATGCAGCAGTGAAAACTGATGCAGGTATGCATTTATATATGCCATCATTAATGCCCCGTCCTGAATTTGGAAGAGGCGGTGGCGGCGGTGGTGGACGTTTTGGTCCGCAGCAAGGAAATACTTCAGATCCTGTAAAAGAAGGCTTGGCTAAAATTGAAGAATTAAAATCTTTCTTCATTCAGGCGAAAGCCTATTTTGCCGAAGGCGCACATAAAGAAACAAACCTGAAGTTTGAAGCGGTAAAAGGCTTGTTTGATAAGAGCCAGAAGTTTTATGTGCATGGAAATACGGTAAGACAAATGCTGATCGCACTTGATTTTGTAAAGCAATTCAATTTTGATGTGGTGATCGTCGGTGGTAGTGACAGCTGGCAGATCGCTGATCTTTTAAAACAACATAATGTTTCAGTTGTATTGAGTCAAATGCACAGTCTTCCGACAGCACAAGACGACGATGTGGATCAACCATATAAATCAGCCGCTGCTTTACAAAAAGCAGGAGTTGTTTTTTCAATTTCTGATGATGATCCACAAACTCGTGGTAAGAATGTTTTATTTAATGCGGGAACTGCTGCGGCTTATGGTTTATCAAAAGAAGAAGCAATACAGGCAATTACTTTAAATGCTGCAAAGATCATGGGTGTGGCTGATAAAGCAGGAAGTATTGAAGTAGGTAAAGATGCAAACATCGTTATTAGTGAAGGTGATCTGCTTGATATGAGAACAAGTAAAGTAACTGACGCTTTTATACAAGGAAGAGAAGTTGATCTGACTGATAAACACAAATTGCTGAATGACAGGTTCAATAAAAAATATAATTTGAAACCGGCTACACCGGCAAAAGCATTCTAATATAATAGTAAAGATTATAAAAACCGTCCAGCTTTAGGTTGGATGGTTTTTTTATGACCTCATTATTATTTACTCTTCATGTTGATGTGGCTCATCTAAAGATTTACCGCAATGCGGGCAGTTGTGACCTTTTAATTTCTTGTTGAATCTAAATTCTTCAAGAAAGCCTGCAGTAATTATACCTGCAGGCAGGGCGAAAAAAGCGACGCCTGTAAGCATGATCGTGCCGCTTAATATTTTTCCAAGCGTTGTCAGTGGAACCATATCTCCGTAACCGGTAGTAGTTAATGTAACAATAGCCCACCACAGAGTAGCTGGAACGCTGGTGAATTTACTTTCTGCCTCTGATGGGTAAAAATGTTCCGCAAAAAAAAGTAAACAGGAAGCGATTATTATTAAGAAAATGACAAGGACAAGACTTAGGATCAATTCATTCAATCTTGATCTGAAAACATTAAAGATCATTTGTGCTGACCTGGTGTAAGCAGTGAGCCTGAACAATCTGAAAAATCTCAGAAAACGAAGGAGCCTCAACATGCGCAGATCAAAATTCAGGAATGCGTGGAAATAAGTAGGTAAAAATGCAAGGAGATCGATAAGAGCTCCGGGAGTTAACATGTATTTTATCCGGCCTTTGATACTTCCCTTATATCTTGGGTCATGTGTACAGCTCCATACTCGTAAAACATACTCAACAGAAAAGATTATAACAGAAATCAGGTCAAAAGTGTCAAACACCTTTCTATAATTATTATACAATGGTTTTACTGTTTCCATCATAACAGCAATTACATTCAAGACTATAAGAGTGATAATAAAAATATTGATTACTTTATCTGCTTTTGATTCGCCGAGTTCGGGGTGAAGAAGAATATGAACCTTGTGCTTTGTTTTTTGATACATAAACAGTCTTTGCCCGAAGGACAACTTCGAAGGCTGCGCTAAAGATATAAAGAAACAGGAATTAATTTCAGGAACAATCGCTTAATGCTTCAATCTCCTCTTTTTGATCATACCTCCTTTCACGTCTTTGATGGCAGTCATTATAACAAAGGCATTAGGATCTATTTTATGAATTTCATTATTCATCCTACTGATCTCAAGCCTTGTCACTACTGTATAAATAATATTCTTATCATCAGTATGCCCTTGTTTTCCGAAACCCTCCCGGCCTTTATAAACTGTAACACCACGGCCAATCTTGTTGATGATCATTTCTTTTATTTCTTCGTTATGAGATGAAATAATTGTGATGCCGGTATATTCTTCAATTCCCTCGATCACAAAATCAACAGTTTTAGATGCAGCCAGGTAAGTAACTATCGCATATAAAGCAATGTCAATTGAAATAAAATAAGCTGCTATGCCAAAAATTATAACGTTTATGATGGTGATGATATCGCCGACAGTTGTCCCGAATCGTTTACTCAGATAAAGCGCCAATACTTCCGTACCATCAATTACTGCACCACCACGAATAGTGAGTCCAATACCTGCACCAAGAAAGAATCCGCCAAAAACCGCCACCAGCAATTTATCATCAGTTACAGGTTCTAAATTTATAAATGCCGCAGCTAAAGCAAAACCGGTGATCGCAAACGTAGCTCTTATTGTAAAATTTTTCCCGATAACACCGAGTCCAAACAGCAGGAATGGGATGTTTACTAATATAAGCATCACTCCAAGTCTTGCTCCAGTTAATTCCCTTATCAGCAAAGCAATGCCTGTAGCGCCTCCATCAATAAAATTATTGGGGATCAAAAAACCTCTCAGACCAAATACCGCAGAAAAAATTCCTAATGAAATAAAAATAATATCCCTGAAAAATGAAGCAACTGATATTTTAAATTCACGATAGGCTTTGGCAAATTCATAGGAAGAGTAATCCGGTTTCTCCGCAAGTTGTTTCTTATTGCGAAGAACACTGTCTATTATTATTTTTTGAAAAAAAGGATTCATGTCTCATCTTAAAATGCAATAATTGCCTTTTCCAAATTTAGTGATTATCAATGAAAGATATTTGAATGAGGATCTGCAATCCCTATACGGATCAAAAGAATAAAAGCACCCGCTTTACGAGAATATTTTTATAAACTTATGAGTTTACTTTTTACTGCCAGATATTTTTTGAGTCGACAACTTTACCAGCAATAAATTCTGTATATCGTTTCAGAAGAGCATTGTTTATTCCCCGATTGTCGACAGGTAGACCCATCATAAGGTTGCCCGAATCTGTGACATAAAAAAGTGAAGGCTGTATCTTAGAATTTTGTTTTATGAACTGAAAATATTTTGAAGAATCGGATGGAGCTTTTCCTAGAAAAACGGTAAGCCAGATATAATTGGTGCTTGGACTGACCTCTAAACCCATAGGAACATCCAATCCATCTCTGGTGATCTTTATCTCATATTTTTCTTTACCCGGAGTGGACACAATTTCCTTTGGGGTATATCCAAGTTGAACTAATAACTCTTTTAGCTTGCTTTGATTAATGGGGCCACAATCTGTAGGAGAACCCGCATTACCCTGGGCATTGCTGGTAAAACAAAAAAGTAAAAAGGAAAGTAATATGACGGCTTGCTTTTGCATAAAAAGTTTTTGGTTAGAGCTTAAAAGTAAAAAAACAGGTGCATAAAACAAAAGCATCCATTTTCATGAATGCTTCAATTATTAATTTTTATCCTTCGCTTCGCTCAGGATGACAAACGACTATACTTCCTTTCCGTGACAATTTTTATACTTCTTCCCACTTCCACAAGGACAAGGATCATTCCTGCCGATCTTGGGAGCCACTTTAATAGGTGCTTGTTTTTCCGCTACACGGGTGTCACCCGGTTCAAACTTATCTCGTTCATTTGCTGCATAATCCTGTCCTGCTGTATCGATCTCTTCTTTATTTGCTTTTAATTTACTGAGGTCGGTTTTTTCACGATGACCTTCACGCAAAGGAGCTTGTTGTTCCTGTTGCGGTAATGCTGCATGACACATAAATGAAACAATATTTCTGTTCGTTTCACTGTCCATATTCTTAAACAAGTTGAAGGCTTCCATTTTATAGATCACTAATGGATCTTTCTGTTCAAGATAAGCCGTTTGCACACTTTGTTTCAGATCATCCATTGCACGCAGATGTTCTTTCCATGAATCATCAATAACAGAAAGTGTAATATGACGTTCAAGAGCATCGCAAAGTTCCTGGCCGCCGGTATCAAGTGTTTTTTGCAGGTTGGTAAGCACATTGATGATCTTGCGACCATCGCTGAATGGTACCACTACATTTTCAATATGGTTTCCCTGTGATACACGAATATTTTTGAAAACCGGTAGCGATTGTTTTTTCAGTTCTTCTTTTTTGCGATCATAATTTTCTGTGGCTTCATTATATAATTTCTCGATCAATGAATTTTCATCTCCTTTCAAAAATTCTTCTTTCTCAATTTTGGTGTCCATTCCAAAATTCACAATACAATCAAGTTTAAAACCTTCATAATCTTCCTGCTCACGGTAAGTGGCGATCAATCCTTCAGCAACAACAGAAAATGCATTATCGATATCCAGCGCCAATCTTTCTCCAAACAACGCATGCTGACGTTTGCCATAAACAACATTCCGCTGTTTATTCATCACGTCATCATATTCTAATAACCTTTTGCGTATACCAAAATTATTTTCCTCTACTTTTTTCTGTGCCCTTTCAATGCTTGATGTGATCATGCTATGTTGTATAACTTCACCTTCTTTATAACCAAGCTTATCCATGATCTTGGCAATACGTTCGCTACCAAACATACGCATCAGGTCATCTTCTAATGCAACATAGAATTGAGAAGTACCCGGATCACCTTGTCTGCCGGCACGACCACGAAGCTGCCTGTCTACGCGTCGGCTATCGTGACGTTCAGTACCAACGATAGCTAAACCACCAGCTTCTTTTACACCAGGTCCTAGTTTGATATCCGTACCGCGACCTGCCATGTTAGTGGCAATCGTTATGGCGCCGGGTAATCCAGCTTCCGCAACGATCTGCGCTTCACGGGCATGTTGTTTTGCATTCAATACATTGTGCGGGATCTTTTTTACCTGCAGCATCTTGCTCAACAATTCACTTACTTCGACTGAAGTGGTACCAACAAGCACCGGTCTTCCAGCATTACGCAATGCTTCTATTTCATCAATAGCCGATTTGTATTTCTCTCTTTTGGTTTTATAAACAAGATCCTGGTGGTCTTTACGAACCATTGGAAGATTAGTGGGAACAGTAACAACGTCCAGTTTATAAATATCCCACAACTCTTTTGCTTCTGTTTCCGCAGTACCGGTCATACCGGCCAGCTTATGATACATGCGGAAATAATTTTGCAATGTGATGGTGGCATAAGTTTGTGTAGCGGCTTCGATCTTTACATTCTCTTTTGCTTCAATAGCCTGGTGTAAACCATCAGAATATCTTCTTCCATCGAGAATACGACCGGTTTGTTCATCTACAATTTTTACCGCACCATCCATCACCACGTATTCTACATCCTTTGAAAATAATGTATAAGCTTTTAAAAGTTGTTGTACTGTATGTATACGGTCAGCTTTTACACGAAAATCATTCAAGGCATCTTCTTTATGATGCATTTTTTCATCAGCATGTGAATCGGTTTTTTCTATTTCTGCAAGCCTCACACCAATATCAGGCAGTACAAAGAATTCAGAATCCTCACCGGCTTTGGTGATCATGGCAATGCCCTTATCTGTAAGATCAACTGAATTGTTTTTTTCATCAATATGAAAGAGCAACTCATCATCTACTTTCGGCATTTCCTTTTGCTGATCTGCGAGATAATAATTCTCTGTCTTCTGCATTTTTACTCTGATACCAGGCTCACTTAAATATTTGATCGTAGGTCCATATTTTGGCAATCCACGATGAGCTCTGAAAAGATAAAGTCCGCCACTTTTTGGATCATCATCACCTTCAGCAATTTTTTTCTTGGCTTCATTCAGATTGTTACGCACAATTCTTTCCTGCGCTTCCACCAATTGCAGCACTCTTGGTTTCAGAATATGATATTGCTGATCTTCACCTTTTGGTATGGGTCCGGAAATGATCAAAGGGGTCCTTGCATCATCGATCAAAACGCTATCGGTTTCATCCACCATCGCAAAGTGATGTTTGCGTTGCACCATTTCTTCTGGTGAATGAACCATATTATCGCGGAGATAATCAAAACCAAATTCATTATTGGTGCCGTAAGTGATATCAGAGAGATAAGCTTTTCTCCTGTCATCACTGTTTGGCTGGTGTTTATCAATGCAATCAACAGTTAGTCCAAGCCATTCAAAAATAGTTCCGTTCCATTCCTGGTCGCGGCGAGCCAAATAATCATTTACTGTTACAATATGTACTCCTTCACCGGCAAGTGCGTTCAGGTAAGCAGGTAATGTAGATACAAGTGTTTTACCTTCACCCGTTGCCATTTCAGAAATTTTACCTTCGTGCAAAACCATACCACCAATCAACTGCACATCATAATGCACCATATTCCAGGTTACGTGGCCACCAGCTGCTGTCCAGGTATTTTTAAATATGGATTTGTCGCCATCGATCTTTACATATTCTTTTTCTACACTCAGGTCACGATCCATCTGCGTGGCAGTGGCGACTATTTCTGTATTTTCTTTAAACCTTCTTGCTGTTTCTTTTACAACCGCAAAGGCTTCGGGTAAAATATCTTTAAGAGCTTCTTCAATTTTTTTATCCCTGTCCTTTTTTAATTTATCTACTTCCTGGTAAATGGCATCCTTACCAAGCAGATCATTAAATTGAAGATCTTCTGCTCTTTTATTTGCTGAAGAAATTTCATTATCAATTGCAGTAAGATGGGCTTTTATGCGTTGGCGAAATTCTTCTGTTTTATTACGCAGTTGATCATTCGTCAAAGATTGAAAGGAGTCAAAATGTTTGTTGATCACTTCTACAAGTGGTTGGATCTTTTTTACATCCTTTTCCGATTTGCTGCCGCCAAATAGTTTCGAAAAAAAACTCATATAATTCTTTAATTAGGGTTCTGTTTCTAAATCCGGTAAACAAGGCTCAAAATGCTGTCAAATAAAGTGCTACGATAACTTCTGAGCCAAATTGACAGGGTGGCAAAGATAAGGCTTCTTGTTCAGGAGAAATTAGTCAGCATTCCGATTTGAAGGTAGGAAGAACATCCACGAAATCCATTTGCCAACAACTGGTTGATGTAGTTCTTAGATTTTCTTTAACTAATCTCCATCAACCCGAATGAATAAAACTCCGGTCTTGTTTGCCCATGTTAACCGATATAGCATAAAGATTAATACAGATCGGTGTTTATAACAACTCATCGTTTTTTATATTTAGTAACGTTATTTTGCAAAACACCAATTAAGCAAAATGAAAAAGATTACCACCCTTCTTTTTTTTGTAATTGTATCCACAATTTTATTTGCCCAGAATGTAAAAAAGATTGAAAATCTCAAAGACGGATGGGATGTTTCCTATTCTTATACTGGCGAAGTAAAAGATAGTAAACCCAGCGGGATGGGTGTTGCTAAGTATAAGTCGGGTAACACAGTGAGGTATGTGGGAAGTTTTCTAAATGGAATGTATAACGGCAAGGGTACCATGTTTTTTAAAGAGGGAGCTTTTCTAACCGGCGAGTGGAAAAATGGAAAACTAAACGGTAAAGGCACATTCCTGAGCGGAACAGGAATATTATACATTGGAGAGTTTGTCAATGGAGTAAAGCAGGGTAATGGTATTTTATTTTATAAGGATAACGGGATGATGATAGGAAATTTTTCAAATGATAAATTGAATGGCCGCGGCATCCAGATATTTGCAGATGGCTCCGTTATAAGTGATGTAAACTATAAAGATGATAAAAGAAATGGAATGGGTTATCAATATGAAATAAAGTCAAAAAAACTTTATGAAGGTGAGTGGAGTGATGATAAGTGGGTGCAATCTGCCGAGCCATCGTTTAGCAGTTTCTTAAAATCTTCTTCTTTGATCGCAGAAGCAACAGAGAATCATATTTTGGCAGGGTCTACGAAAGATAACTTGCTTATTGATTCTTCCTATTATTTTGATCTGAAAAAAAGTAGACGTTATTTCGGTTATTATGTTGCAGGACATTTAAGAAATGGTGTGATCATTGGTGACAGTACACGTTTTTGGGGGCCTATAGGTGCCAAAGGCGCATCAGGATATTGTTATGATTTCAAATATAAAAAGTTTTACGCCGAAGGAAACTACACCGATGATCTTTTGCATGGGCAGATACTTGATCTTGATCTGGCCAAGCAAACTGCTTATTATGGTGGCGCCATAAATGGTGAATTTACCGGTAAAACATATTTTTTTAACGACAATGGAACAATGTATGTTGGCGATTATGTAAAAGGACGGATCAATGGAAACGGTTACAAGCTTGAAACCAATGGAAGGCTGACAGTTGGAATTTGGGAGAACGGCCAGGTGAAGAAGCTTATTTCAATAACAACACCGGAAGGGGATGTTATTCCAGGCAATCCTAAAAATTTTGCAGAAGGATTAAATATTGCGATCAGATCATATCCGGATATTTTTGATAATATCTATGGTGAGGTAGTGGTGGATGATGATGTTTTATCAGAGATGGAGGAAATTGACGAAGATGGGGAATTGACATTTACCTACAGTCTTGTAAATATTCCAGGAAGTATTGGTAAAAACCTGGTAGCGGAAGATTTTGATGAGAATAGTTTCTATTATGCAAAATTTTTGCAAACCGGTGATGCATCAAAAGCAAAAGCAAAATACAATGAATTGGGAGTACAGATCCAATCAGCAGTTATTTCAAATTCTTTTTTTCCCGGTAAAATGAAACTAACAGGCAAGATTGTTGCACCGGATACTTCGAAGGGTAAAACAGAATCAGAGTTTGTCATTGAAGACAACAGTGAATTTGAGGATTTCAAAGTATGGCTTAGATTAAGGAAAAGCGGTAATGTGTATGTTGTAGAAATTTTGCTGGGCGAAAAAACTGAAGACTTCTAAACTTAATTTCCCGGTTTATCATTTCCTTAAGGAACTTTGCAGATAGAATAAGTATTAACAGTAAATCACTTTATGAATCGTACAAATTTCATAGCCTCAGTCTTTGTCTTAATCTCAGCCTTTTCTCTTTTTTCCTGCACCAGCGATGAGATCGGGAATAGTAAAGATGTAAATCCTGATGCTGTGTTTTTTGATTATGAAGTTTGGGCGGAAGAGGGAAAGGAAGATGTGACTGTTAACATACAATATCGCATGGGTGGAAAAAATGGAACAACGCTGGTTTTAGATGAACCCAGTAAAGTGATGCTTGATGGCGAACAATTAAAGGTTGACAGTGCAAAAGTCACCGGCGCTTATTACGAAGTGCAAAAACCCTTTGCATCATTTGCTGGCAAGCATGCTATCAGTTTTACTGATTTGAATAAAAAAGAATACAACGAAGAATTTGAATTCAAACCTTTTATTCTTGAGCCAAATGTTCCTTCAACATTGAACCGCGGCGATCTTGTGTTCAATTTCAAGGGACTTGACTCTGTTGATTATTTGAGTGTTATTTTAACTGACACTTCTTTTACAAGTGCTGATATAAATGATGTTGATACCGTAAGAAACGGCAGGCTTGTCATTAAAGCTGGCCGGCTTTCCGCACTTATAAATGGCCCGATTAATCTTCAATTTTTCAAGGAAGAGATATTACCGCTGAAAAAGCCTACAAAAGAAGGCGGGAAATTTATCATAACCTACGGATTAAAAAGGAATTTTGAGCTGAAGGATGCTGTGAAGTTGTAGTTAGTTTCTTTTCAAAAATCTTCTGGTTTTTTATCCCTAAGCCCGTACTTTTGCGGCCGATTTAGTTGAAGCTTTTAACCTTCAACTTTCAACCTTCAATTTTCAGAATCATGGCAGGACAGCTCAAAGAAGTTCGTAATCGTATTAAGTCGGTTCAGAGTACGCAGCAGATAACAAAGGCAATGAAGATGGTGAGTGCCGCAAAACTTCGCCGTGCACAGGATGCAATTATTCAAATGCGTCCCTATGCTAAAAAAATGCAGGAGATGCTCAGCAATATCGTGAGCAATGCTGGTGGTGGAGCAGGAATGACTCTTGCAGCTGAAAGACCAGTTGAAAAAGTATTATTGATCGTTATCACCAGCGACCGCGGACTTTGCGGAGCTTTTAATGCCAACCTGATCAAACTTGCAAAAGCAACTATTAACGAAAGATATCCTGATCAATTTAAAAAAGGCAATGTTACCATTTGGAGCATCGGAAAAAAAGGATAT
>DATDCP010000250.1:0-4521 GCA_036524255.1 Chitinophagaceae bacterium | reverse complement strand
TTGAAATTTGGTCGTAAAAAAATGGTTCAATTAAGCGGCGTCTTAATTTTCATAGGGATGATGATCGCTGTAATATTTCCAACAATAATAATGGCAACAATTGGTTTCTTAATTATTGGATTTGGAGTAAGTAGTATCATTCCGCTTATGTTCAGTACAGCAGGAAAAATAAAAGAAGTAGCCAGTGGTATTGCAATTGCAACTGTTTCCGGTATTGGCTTCTTTGGGTTTTTGATAGGACCTCCGCTTATCGGCTATATTGCTCAACTGGCTGGGCTGCAGTATTCATTTGCAGTGATCGCAGTATTAGGTCTAGGTATTACGCTATTAATAAATCGCATTAAAGAAATTGAGTAAACGGATACATTTAAAAAAATCTTCAGCATGTATTTGTCTCTATGATTTTTTATTGAAATTGATCGTAACACCAAACAGAAGACCGATCGAGTAATAATTTGCTTTTGTAATCGTCCTATTACCCTGGAGAAAATTTCTTTCTGATGGCTCATCTAAGTTACCGTCCTGTTCATATTTTTTATCGCTGCCAAATCCATATAGAATACCTGTGCTTACTGACAATCGCCTTCCGGATACATTGCCACCCAATACTACATGATAAATATCCCAGGTGGAAATATCCGGCTTAATCCCTCTTGTATCATGAACACTATTATCAAAATAACTATTATCGCTACGAAAACTTAGATCTAAAGTTAATTTGCTGTTGATATTATACTCATATCCCACGGTCCAGTTCACCACACTCTTATTACCTGTTTTCACTCTTAAAAAATCATCACTTCCAATATCTGAATAGGCTTGTTGTGGCCTTACAAAAGCTGCAGGTTTTGCTTTTAGTATGTCATATACTTCCAGGCCGGCATAATATTGAACTGCAATACCTAATTGTCCACGCTTCATATCAATATTAATACCCGATGCTGCTGACCATGGTGTTTTGTAAACCGAATGCAGTTTCTCCTGCCTGTCATTAGCCAGTATATCTATTCTTTGACCATGGTAAAGCATATTGTTTGCAGTAATATCGGCGGCCACAACACCCTTACCAAATATTCTAAATGAAGGACTATTTAATGCCAGCCCGATATCAAAACGATCGCCCCTGTAATAAATGCCAAGTTTTAATTGCCCCCGCAAATTATCATAATAAAAATTTTGCAGGTAATCACCGCTTACAAGAGGGTTACCCGGTGTATTTAAAAACATCCGGGTATATAAATTTCTTTCATAACTGTGATTTCGCCAGTAAACTAACATCGTTGCTCCTAGTGACCAACGATCATTGAACTTGTTTCCTATGCCATATCCAAAAGTGGTTTCCGTTAATCTTGAATTCAATGATAGCTGACCAATAGTGGATTCATCACCAGGACTCTCGGCATCATCCACTACCTGGTAGTTGCCATCAATGCGTGCAAGACCGTGAAAGCCATAATCCACAGATGAAGCAAACCCGTAGCCCATTTTTATATTCGGATTTTTGGTTGGTATCAATCCTGAGATCAATAGAGGAAGGTTTTTGAAATTATTATTATTAAAATCTTTTTCTTTACCCAATGCATTTTCAATTTTGGTTTTTTCCAACTGGTAAAGATCTGCGTTGATTGTGATCGAGCTTGTATCAATAAATGCAAGACAGGCAGGGTTATAGAAAATTGCAGAATTATCCTTTACACGACCAACTACGGCTCCACCCATTAGTGAAGAACGAGTTCCGAATTGCAGCGCCCAATAATGCGTATCCTGCGCTATACTACTGAAGCATGATATTATAAGTAAGGGAGTAAACAAGAATTTCATAAGAGATAATTTAAGGTATGGTCGGTACGATTAAGTTTCAAATTACGAAAGTAAAGACTAATTATTTTCTGCTATAATTGTATCCCGTTGTCTGCCTCAATATTATTTATTGCTATATTTTTTCTATGGGCAAGACTGCAGGCGGGCAGAAATTTTTCTTAATGAATAGTTTAATGCTCGTTAACGTTAGGATGAATATTAATTTTATTAGATGCTCCTGTTCTTAGGAAATCAAAAGATTGAATCTTGCAACCTAGCGGACTTTTGGGGTGAGAAAAATTTACTATAATAAAATCTTTTATTTGCTCTCTTTGTCTTATCAGAAAAGTTACAGTAGCGTAATCTGTTAGCTTTTTCTTATTCAAATCAATTGTATATTTAAATTCATTCAAATCCGAAACTGAATCTAAACTCTCTTTGGACGCTTCAAATATGGTTGTCCATCCGCTACCTTCTTTCCAAAATAATTCATCCTTGAATGCCATCATATTTTTAATGTTGGCTTCATTATTTGATTTTATATTCCGTAAAAGAGTTTTAGAGATAGCAACATAATCGCACTGATCTTTTTCTTCGTTTTTACAACTTGGTGATAAAATAAAAAAAAACAAGCCTAAAGTGAATCTGATGTAAGATAGCTTTGACATTTCTCTTATTTTCTGGCGAACCAGTTTTATTTAGTCTTCTTAAAATCTGCAAACAGTTTATTCATATCATCATTCGTAAGAAAATCTCCCGAATGAACGGTGATCCTATATCTGAATGTAACTGACTCTCCGGATTTCAAAGAAAAATTCAATTCTTCTTTTCCATTGCTGAAGACTTTTCTTCCCAATGGATTTAAAGCAAATAATCCATAGCCTCTTGCATGCCAGTAAGTAGGATAACCAACATTTGAAGGATGATCAAAGATGCCTATCGTAATATCTTTTCCATCTTTTTTTCCTGTAAGCATTACCCACTCTCCTTTTGTACCCCAGACAGAATCTCCTTTTGCACCATTGCTGCTATGATACATTCCAGAAACATCAGCCGCTGATGGCGCCACTATTGTTACATTTCCTTTATCATCAACAAAACTGCTTTTCTCTTTTGATGGCAACTCTAATTCCCTGGCGACCCTTATCGCAAGCATGCCATCTTTGACATCTTTAAAAATTACTGTCGTGTCTTTAGCAGTTAAAGTAGTAATGCGGTCAATGATAAAATTATTTGCTTTCGTATCTGCACTGAAGTTGAAAGTAGTTTGTTCATCAAGCAATGTTTTGTTATCGGGTCTTATCCAAATAGCTTTAGTAACAAGTGAAGCTTTATTACCATTTGCTTTTTTGCTGACGACCTCCTGGTGAATGATTGTGCCGTAATGATCTCTTCTCTCAACAGGTATAGCTGTAGAATTGTTCCAGAAATCAAGACCGTTCACAGATTCATAATTCAGCCAGATACCTGTATGGTGAGGATGATCTGTTCTTTCACCTGCAATAAGCTTAAAAGGATAACTTCGAGTAACCGTAATTCCATCAATAGTATTCACCGGAAAAAGAACCGGCTTCCTGCTTGAATCCAAATTGCAATAAGAAGTGAGCAACTTATTATTATATAGAACATCAACCTGATGCTTATCTTTTTTTTCAACCAATGAAAATCCAACTGATTTCTGCGCAATAGCTATTACACTTAATGATAGTAAAATGAAAACAAAAAGTACTTTTATCATGCCTGGAGATTATATTTGAATACTTTACCATTGGCCATTACTTCCTGTTTCTTTTCATCAAAAGTTACTTTAGCTCCTGTATGGGCAGCAGCATTTGTCATGATCGTAGCAATAGAATGACTGTACCCTGCTTCCACCGGTGCATTGGTTTGCTTCCTGCTGCGTATACATTCCATCCAGTTACGAACATGATTCGATGTAAGAGTGTCTCCGCCTGTATTAGCAGATGCTACCACTTTCTCCACCGAAGACAAACTCATTTCAGGTAATAGATTCGGCTGCATCTTCATTTCGTCAGCAAATCTTTTTGTCAATCCACCTGTCGGTGTCACCTTATTGGTGTTAAGATTTAATTCTCCTCCATTTGAATAATATATCTCTGCAGGACGTTCGTCACCATTATGCATTCTTGCTCCAAACGTAACCTGGAAACCTTTCGACATATCATCTGAAGGACCATAATCAAATACTGACGTAATTGTGTCCCAGTTTTTTCTTCCGTCTTTCCACATATAGATGCCACCATTGGCCACTACGCTTCTTGGATGCTGCAACCCGCTAAACCAATTCACAGTATCTATCTGGTGACTCATCCACTGTCCCGGCAAGCCTGATGAATAAGGCCAGAACAAACGAAACTCCAGATATTTTCTTACATCAAACTTATCAGCAGGCCGGTTCATTAAAAATCTTTTCCAGTCAGTGTCCTCTTCTTTCAGTTGAGGAAGCAATGCAGTTCTGCGCCAGCGGCCGGGTTGATTTACATTCCATGTTAATTCAACCATGGTGATAGGGCCAAATTTTCCTGACCTGATAAACTCATTTGCCGCATGATAGTTAGATCCGCTTCTTCGTTGTGATCCTATTGATATAATTCTGTCTGTTGCTTTGATCGCTTTTAATGCCCCACGGTTGTCTTCCATGGTTTCTGCAAAAGGTTTTTCTACATAGGCATCACAACCTGCTTTCACTGCTTCGATGGC
>DATDCP010000249.1:0-4083 GCA_036524255.1 Chitinophagaceae bacterium | reverse complement strand
AAGCAGCAGAAATTTTAATTATAAAGGGGCTGGCATTGACGGCTCCTTTTATATTTTCAAAAGATGAGCAGTCATAAATTTCCTCCATCATTTCGACGGAATTGACGGTCTCACCTCTATCTTACTTGGCAATGTCCGTGGATGCATATGCAAAGATCCGCAATCATCTGGCCGATATCTTCGGGTTGTATCTTCCATGCATCCGCATCGTTGGGAAGATGATCATTAAAATAAGTAGCAACTGAACCCGGCATGATCGTCGTTACCTTGATGGCGTATTTCCGCAGGTCAAGCATAATAGCCTGGGTAAAACCTACCAGTCCGAACTTGCTGGCATTATACGCCGCACCGTTTTCAAAAAAGTTAGTGCCGGCAAGACTGGCGATAGTGATAATATATCCTTTCGATTTTTTTAATGCCTCGACACTTGCTTTTACGCTGTTGAAAACACCGGTCAGGTTGGTATCAATGGTTTCTTTCCAAACTTCTTCACTCATACTGTCAATCGGGGCAAAATGTCCCACACCTGCATTGGCCACCAGCACATCCAGTTGGCCGAAATGATCAATCACGGTTTTCACCGCTTTTGTTTCATCAGCGAGGGAACTTACATCCGATTCCAGGGCCAGCACTTTTGACGGATCTTTACTTAAAGAAGCAGCCGCTTGTTTTGCAGCATCCATTGTCCGGCTGGTGAGGGCTACTCTCATTCCATTTTCCACTAAGGTTTTGGCAATACCATAACCGATACCCTTGCTGCCGCCGGTTATATACGCTACTTTATCTTTCAGACTATTCATGATTATTTATAACGTTTGATTGAATAATGTTTTCAGAGTCCAAAGTAAAGAATTAATGCATCGGTTGGTTACCTCATCAACATCAATCTTTTAATATTCCATGATCTCAATTTTACTAAAATCCATCGGGATATGTTTTATGTTCTTTCTTTTGTTTGTGCAAAAGAAAGAACGAAAGAAAAATGGAGGTATGTTCCTAACTTTCCCTACGGAGCAGCCTACCGACTAGCAGTCCAAATCAATACAGGCATCATATTTGCCCCGCAGCATTAATTCAAAATTCAAATAAATCGCACCCCACGGATAACTTCCCCGTTCTCTATTGATCATTTATTCCTAAAACTTAAATTCCTTAAAATGAAACAAGCTAGATTTTTAGCAACAACATTTGCTGCAAGCATGCTTATGCTTTTATCCTCCTGTAATTCGGGTGATAATAAAAAAACGGAAGAAACAACTACCAACACTGCTACTGAAACTACAACTGCTGCTGACAAAACTCCGGAAACCACTGCTGCCAGGCTTTCCAATGTAATGATCATGCAGTTCAAAGTGGCTGATTTTGCCAAATGGCATTCAATATTTGAAGCAAAAGAAAGAGATTCAACTCGCAGGTCATACGGCTTAACCAATTATGTGGCAGGCCAGGGATTGGATGATCCTAATAAGGTTATTGTTCTTTTAAAGATGGAAGATGCAACAAGGGCCAAAGAATTAACAGCCTCACAGGGAATGAAAGACAGGATGAAAGAAGCTGGTGTGACCGGAACGCCTTCTTTTAGTTACCTGCAGGTAGTGATGGATGATAATTCAACCATTCCACAAACAAACAGGCTATTGATGTTAGAAAAGGTCAAAGACTGGGATGCCTGGAAAAAAGTATTTGACGAAAACAGGCAGGCAAGAGTTGAGGGCGGTCTTATAGACAGGCTTATTGGTCACGACATTAAAGATAACCACCAGGTATCGATCATTTTTGCTGTTACTGATATGACAAAAGCAAAAGCATTTCTTCAATCGAAGGATCTAAAAGATAAAATGGAAAAGGCTGGGGTAGAAGGAAAGCCTGTTGCCTTTTATTATAATATCGTGAAAATGTATCAGTAAGTTATTTTATTAAGTGAGATTATTAATGAGCAACAATTATTTAATTAGCGGGGTCGGCATTGCCGGCTCCTTTTTTTTCAAAAAAATAAAATTGATTCAGTTAACTATTGGCCCCGATAGCGATGGATGCCGTCCCAAATGGCGGCAGCCTGAACGAAAATTTTCAATTCTTTTGGAATGATTTTTAGGTGTCTACGGTAATTATTGATTTAATAAAAATGCGATATGACGGAACAAAAAAAATTTCAACCGCTGAATTTAGAGTATACTTTCCAGGCTTCGGTCACTTCAGTTTATGATGCATGGATAACAAGACCTGTTGCTGAATTGTGGTTATTTAAAAATGAAACCAATCAGCTCAATTTTGAATCAACGCTGGAAAAAGGAGGTCGCTTCTCAGTAGTAGAATATGACGGTAAGAAGAAAATTGATCATTGGGGTGAATGGCTGGAGATCAGCAGACCCCACACGCTTCATTTTACACTGGAAGTGCCTGCGCATTTTGAAGGCACCAGTGAAGTATTAATTGAAGTAAAAGAAACACCCGGTGGAACTCAACTTTCCTTTACTCAAAAAAATATTGACACCTCAAAAACTGAAACTGCGTGGAAAGGAATGCTTGCAAAGTTGGATGAAGTTTTGAAGCAACCTTACGTGACAACGATACAATCAGGAAAAAATGAAATTATTCCTGCATTGTTGGTGGTGGCTATGCAGGTTGTTGGACTTGCACGATCACTGGATGAAGAGAAATGGAATGCGATCCCGTATAAAGGAAGCTGGACGCCTGCACAATTAGTGAGGCATTTATTAAAATCCGTCTCTGGTATTGGTCCATTAATTGAAAAACAAACACAGCCGGCTGAAAGAGATCCCGGCGAAAGAATACTCCAGTTAAAACAGAATTTTCTGGATATAACTAAAACGATGCAATCGCCGGAATTTATTGTTCCCGAAAAAATGCAATACAATAAGGACTCACTCATCACCGAATTTGAAGCGGCTCTTGCGCCGTTAACAAGATTGAAAGATGTGAATGTAAATGAATTGATCACCGGCCTGCCACTGGGACCAATAACGAAACTGGAGATCATTCATTTTATTCTTTACCATTTTCAACGTCATTTGATACAAATGAAAAGAATCACCGAAGCACTTAAGACAGAATAAAGAAATATACCTTGCTTGCCAGCACCAATAGCATGTTAGAAATTCTTTGAATAGCTGATCTGCACCCATCTTGTGCCGCTCCAGACAAGTAATAATGTCGAAGACCCATTCATTTTAATATTACCATTGAGTTCGGTTCGGTGTTTAGTTCTATTATCCACCATAGTAAAGGGAAGACCGTTTGCGGATTCAATCAGGAGGATATGGCCATTTTCTTTTCCCCGGGTGAGAATCACTTTAGGATTGTTGCCATCGCCTCTTACTGACAGATAACTAATGTCGCCGACAGTAATGGTTGGTTTTGCTTTGGTAACCTGTATGCTTTTTCTTGGTGCAATTGATAGGAACATAGTAAATGATTTTTGTTTGCTAAATGTACTAATTGTGACATGAAGAAGATCGGCCGGATGATATTTGCTGAGGTTCAATGCCGGTGCAACATTTCTAGTTTCTTTATGTCAAATTGTTATTAGGAAAAAGTCAACGATCCTATTTTCTATTTTATCATTAAACTTAATGATAATCTCCTGTGGATTTCCAGGTGAAGTATCAGTGTAAAACACAGTGAATACAGTCACTATTATGAATTGACTGCAAAATTTAACCCTGACAGAACAGCGGCGGTTGAAAGATGGCTCGATAAGGAATTAGCCACTAGTGATGTATCGTTTGCAAATACAGAGATCGATGGAAATATAACGCGGGACAAAAGCAGTACCTTCTATATTAAAAAATCTCCCGGCTTTCTGAATATAAAACTGGACAAAGAGAAAAATTCAGATGCAATCTACCGAAAGATCAGATCTGTGTGCGAAGGGATAAATGATGTAAGGTAAATGCTATAAAGACGATTACTCTCTCACGTTTTGAAATTTCTTATTCTCCCTCTAACCAAATAAACCGACATCATACTTACAGCATAACAAATAGCTGCCAGCATTATCACAAAGGAAAAACCGGTCTCTACTGTAAGCAGTGTTGCAAGCGCCGCACTGATAACAGACAT
>DATDCP010000248.1:0-3478 GCA_036524255.1 Chitinophagaceae bacterium | reverse complement strand
TATTTTTTTCGTTTCATTCACCGCGGTGCACCTTTCACGGTGAATGACAGGACGATTATACAATTGCGAAACGCAGGAGGAATGCGATTGGTTTCAAACAAAACTGTCTCAGATAGCATGATCAATTATTATAAGGATGTGGATTTCATTAAATGGATCTTTGAAGAACAAACTGAGATGAAAAGGAGCTTACGGCCACAATTTAATCAGATCCTATATGCTAAGGATTTCAGCAAAGTGATCGATGATCAGAACCGGGTGATCAGGCCAACAGAAATTTTAAAACTAAAACCCGCTGATGATGAATCGCTCAATACCCTGATGTTGATTATCACTAACATCAAAGGACTTAACCAGGGAACAAGATTGCGCTTGATTGAATTAAAAGCAAAAGCAATTAAGATCAGAAAGTTTATTAATGAAGAATATCACCTGGAATAAAAAATTATGGAAGTACACCATCATGCACATACTTCAAGAAAAAAATGGACCCATTATTTCTGGGAGTTTCTCATGTTATTCCTGGCAGTGTTCTGCGGATTCCTTGCGGAGTATACGTTAGAACATAAGATTGAAAAGGACCGCGAAACACAATTTATCAGATCACTCGTAAACGATATAAAGGCAGATATTGCTCACCTTAACACTACTATTGAAAGAAGAAATCAAAAAGTTGAGAGGCTTGATTCATTATTTAATTTGTTGAACTCACCACGATATACTGAGTTTGGAAGCGGCTTGTATTTTAACGCTATTCACACAGGCCGACTTGTGGACGTCAGGTTTACACCAAACGACGGTACATTACAACAACTTAAAAACGCCGGTGGACTCCGGCAGATCCGGAACAGGGCTGTTGCTGATAGTATTACAAGATATGATGTGAGCATAAGAAACCTGGAAAAACTTGGTGAACAGGAAGTAATGGTAGCCCAGGAATACAGAATGACCGCAAATAAAGTCTTTGATGCGAAAGTGCTAAGCAGCATGCTGGATGAGAATAATGTTTCGCGGCGACCGCCAGGTAATCCTGCTCTTTTGCCTTTTACCAATAAAGAATTGGGGGAAGTAAACTATGCTATTTACACAGTTAAATTAATCACCAGGGGGATGCGTCGGGATTCAAGAAATTTATTGCAGCAGGCAACGAACTTACTTGCTACTATAAACAAAGAATATCACCTTGAATAAAAATCTATGGAAGTACATCACCATTCACATACTGCCAGAAAAAAGTGGACGCATTATTTCTGGGAGTTCTTAATGTTATTCCTTGCTGTGTTCTGTGGATTTCTTGCAGAGAATCAAAGAGAACACATGATTGAGCATAACAGGGAAAAACAATACATCAATTCTTTAATAAACGACCTGCAATTGGATGTTGCCTGGTTTGATTCGGTTTCGAATTCTGCCAGGTTAAGGATACAGAATATAGATTCGGCAATTTTATTTTTCTCTCGTTCGCAAAGGAACAATATGCCGGTAAATATTTACAAACACTTGCAGAAAAGTACAGTACAGATCATGTTTTTTGCTAACAATGAAACCACTACCCAATTGAAGAATTCAGGTGGCATGCGTCTTATCAGGAACAGGGCAACTGTAGATTCTATTGAAGCATATGATCGCCTGATGCGAAGATTAGAAATGAGAAGGGATATTACAAATCAAGTAACTCATGATTTTATCCTGGCATTAAACAAGACGGTAGTTGGTAGTGATCTTTTAGGTGCTCTATATGATTCTGTTTTTTTTAATAAAACGGTTATTCCGGGAAGATCCATCAATTTAAATATTCATCATCTGAATGAATTGATCAACGCAAGTATAGCGCTTCGATTGCGTGCTGTGTCTGATATAAACGTAAATAATTCTACCAAAGAAACAGCACTGTCTTTAATTGAGTTTTTAAAACATAAGTATCACCAGGAATAAAATTATGATTAGAAACACTTTCCTTTTTCTATTACTTTCCTTACGGGCCCTTTCACAGGAGGAAAAAATCGATTCATTATTAATCGCGGAAAAGGATTTCAGTGGCGTTATATTAATTGCGGAAAATGGAAAGCCAATTTATCACAAAGCATTTGGCTATCGTGAATTTGCAGATCAAATTCCTTTACAAACTTCCGACATCTTTGAGTTAGCTTCTGTTTCAAAACAATTTACAGCAATGATCATTATGATGCTGAAAGAAAAAGGGAAATTGAACTATGACGATTCAGTCGGTAAATACCTGGAGATACCATATAAAGGAATTACGATCCGGAATTTACTTACTCATACCAGTGGCTTGCCAGATTACCAGGATATCATGGATAAATATTGGGATAAATCAAAAGTGGCCGATAATCCTGATTGTATTGAGTATTTAAATAAATATACGCCACCAAAAAATTTTGAACCCGGAGAAAAATATGAATACAGTAATACCGGTTATATGTTGCTGGCAAGTATTGCAGAAAAGGCAAGTGGAAAAGATTTCATAGAGTTATCCCGCAAATGGATCTTCAGGAAATTAAAAATGAAAAGCACTGATATAAGGACACTGGAAGAAAAGAAAGCAACTAAGAATTTTGCGATCGGTCATATTTATGTTGAAGAAAGAAATAAATGGATACGGGCTGATTCATTTCCATCTTCCGATTATACTATTTGGTTGGGCAATCGCAAAGGACCCGGCCGCATCAGCTCCACCGCTGCTGATCTGTTGAAATGGGATAAAGCATTGTACACAGAAAAATTGATCAGTCAGTCAACGTTGCAAGAAGCCTTTACTCCAATGAAATTAAATAATGGAAGCGTTTCTAATTATGGGTTTGGCTGGGGATTAAGAACTGATTCCGTGTTGGGAAAAATTGTATGGCATAATGGCGATAACCCCGGCTACAAAACACAGATCATCCGGTATATTGATAAAAAGAAAGCGATCATTGTTTTGAATAACAATGCTCATAGAGATTTTAATTCTATCATTAAGCAACTTGAAACAATGCTCTGAGATCGATCCTTTGTAGATCAAATACTTTTGTTACGATCAATCAGGTTTACTCTTGTCCTCATTTACTTTGATAGACCAGGGACCATTGCCGGCAATCAAAAAATAGATCAGTAATAACAATACAAGTATTGTAAGAAAAAGTTCAGAATAGGGCCTGAGCATTTCCTCATTTGTACTTACAAAAAATACTGCTCCCAACAATATGGGGATCTGGATCAAACAAGCCATACGGGTAAATACTCCGAGTGCAAGACAGGCTCCGCCGGCGATATGAGCAAATACTGTATAGTGGCCGGCCAGGATAAACCAAAAAGATGTTGGGTATTGGTTGGATGTCATCAGGCTGATCAAATGACTCATGTTGTTGAGAAAATCCACTCCTTTGTAACAAAGAAAAATTCCTAAAGCTATTCGTACGATGTCCATCCACCGGGGATGATGCCGGTCACCCCAAAATTCGAGGCGTTGAATGAGATT
>DATDCP010000247.1:0-5775 GCA_036524255.1 Chitinophagaceae bacterium | reverse complement strand
TGTTAACTTCTTTTCCGGAAGAATATGGTGGTTTAGGAAAAGATTTTGTTACCTCAACAATTGTGAATGAGTATCTCGGTGCTGGTCATTCTTTTTCAGTTGCGATTGCTGCGCACACAGGTATCGGCACTTTACCAATTTTATATTTTGGTACTCCTGAACAAAAGAAAAAATATATACCCAAACTCATTACGGGTGAATGGGCCGGGGCTTATGGATTAACAGAGCCTAATAGTGGTAGTGATGCGCTTGGCGCAAAAACCTCCGCGAAACTTAGCGATGATGGTAAATACTATTCGCTCAATGGACAGAAGTGTTGGATAACAAATGGAGGTTTTGCCAATGTGTATACTGTATTTGCAAAAGTTGATGGTGATAAATTCACAGGGTTTATTATTGAAAGAGGAACGGAAGGTTTTACTCAAGGGCCTGAGGAACATAAAATGGGGATCAAAGGTTCATCGACTGTTCAATTATATTTCCAGGATTGTAAAGTACCAGTAGAAAATGTATTGGGAGAAATTGGTAAAGGACATAAGATCGCTTTCAATATTTTAAATATTGGTCGTTTGAAATTAGCGGCTGCTGCTTTGGGGGGTTCGAAAAGAGCAGCGACGGATTCAGTGCGGTATGCAAAAACAAGAGAGCAATTCAAACAGCCGATTGCAAATTTTGGCGCTATCAAACATAAGATCGCAGAAATGGCAATTAAAATTTTCGTTGGGGAAAGTGCCTTATATCGTACTGCAAATTGGATTGACAAAAAAGAACATGAGTTACTTGCAGTTGGCAAACTTTTTAATGAAGCATTACTGGGTGCGGCGGAAGAATATGCTATTGAATGTGCCATGTTAAAAGTTTTTGGCAGCGAAGTGCTGGATTTTGTAGTTGATGAAGGTGTGCAGATACATGGCGGTAATGGTTTCAGCGCTGAGTACAATATTTCAAGGGCTTATCGTGACAGTCGTATTAATAGAATTTATGAAGGCACAAATGAGATCAATCGCCTGCTAACGCTTGACATGACACTGAAAAGAGCGATGCAGGGAAGGCTTGACCTGATGGGACCGGCGATGTCAGTGCAAAAAGAATTAATGAGTATTCCTGATTTTGGCGCTGAAGAAGAAGGCTCATTTGTAAAAGAGAAAAAATTGATCGCTAATCTTAAGAAAGCGATCTTAATGGCATCGGGTGCAGCTGTGCAAAAGCTGATGATGAAAATTGAAAACGAACAGGAAGTATTGATGAATCTTGCTGATATGGCTATTGAAACATTCAATGCGGAAAGTGTATTGTTAAGAGTGATGAAGATCGTTGATCAAAAAGGAGAAGCCGCCTGTGCGAATCATATTGACATTATGCGTACCTATTTATATGATGCCGCTGATAAAGTAAATAAGTTTGGTAAGGATGCGATCAATTCATTTGCAGAAGGCGATGAGCAGCGAATGATATTAATGGGATTAAAACGATTTACAAAGGCAGAACCATTTAACACTAAAGATGCAAGACGAAGAATAGCTGATAAAATGATTAACGAAGGAAGATATTGTTTCTAACGATCAGTTTAATTTCCATTGACCGGTTGTTCCTTTTGGGACAGCCGGTTTTTTTTCATCTGCAAAAAAGCGCTTTAATTCCTTGCGGGTAATTAACAGCTCATATAACTTACTCTTCCTTTTACTTTCTATATGAAGACCAACTGACAGAATGATGCAATAAATTATTGTGATAAAATAATAGATCAGGAAAAGACTGGAAAGATCTTTCAAATTCAAAACATAATGCATCAGGTATATGATGATGAAACATCCATAGGCAAATGTCAAGGCAGAGGCTATTATAGCTTTTCCTACGAACTTATTATGAATAAAGCTTCGCTTAACGGTATAGACAAAATAATATAAAGAATACCCAAACACGATCACCAGCCCAGGTCCCATCGTCACCGTAATGGTTTTCACCGTAATGCCATACATAAATATCAAAACAATTTCAAAAACAATAAATGTACATAATAGTATTTTCATTCTTTTTTTCTGAACGGAAGAAGGGATCTGAAAAAGTAAGAAGCCGAGCATAAGAGGCATATCAGTCAGATTATTTGTAATGCCATAAAAACGTTCTACGCTTTTTGGCACATTTATCAAATGCTCCGTCATCAGGTTAAAACCAAATGCTAGTAAACAATATATAAAAAGAGGAAGGTATTGTTTGTAACGGATCAGTTTAGTTACCACAATAACAAACACAGGGGTAAAGAGAGCAAGGGTCGATAAAATTCCTATGGCGTCTTGCCAGTTCATGGATAATGGTTTTTATAGGATAAGCTATATGCTTATTTTGGATCAATTATTAAACGAGATGTCGTGAACAGTAGTGTAATAAATGACTGATTTATAGGAAAATCGAGCAAAAGTGCTTAGTAGCTTGGTAATAATACCAGAATCTTTACCGGAGTTTATTTGTGTTAAAACATGAAAGAAATACTAATCCTTTTTTTGGTGTTTAAGATCAGGTCTGGGGAATCCATCGTGGCAGGTAAAACATGAAACTGCCATTGTCTCACCAGCTTTATAAACAATGGTGTAATCAAAATAATCCTTATTAACTGCGGCTGTTAATTTCATCATCATCCTTGAAATGTCTTTTTCAGGTTTATCATCGCTTGCATAATCGATATCGGTTTTGGCTTTATTTTCAGCATGGCAAAAATCACATTTTACATTCAAAGCTTTTGAGTATCCTTCCATTACCGAATCAAGGTCTGAATCGCTGATATCTTTTGGAAGCACTTTCAGGTTTCTCTCTTTATTGTCCGAAGGTTTGCTTGCTGCAATACCAATAAAAACAAATGCAGCAAGACCTAAAATAGCAACGGCTTTATTTTTCATTCTAATAAATTTAAGTTTTGAATTTACTAAATACTTTTTTAGTCTTATTGGATTTTATCATTTACTTCAACCATACAGGTAACTTTGAACAAACTTTAAATATGTCATCATTAGTAAAAGAATTTAATGATTACCGCAGCCGGATGAATGAGGTGATCCTAAGTAAGAACAATCTTGTGATGAAACGGCTTTGGAATCTTGACACCAATTCTTACGAAAACGGTGCCTTGGATACAAAGACGAAAGAAATGCTTGGTTTGGTTGCCAGCATGGTGCTTCGTTGTGATGATTGTATCAAATATCATCTTGGGAAATGCCATGAATTAGAAATTACTACTGCCCAGATGTACGAGATCTTTGCAGTAGCCAATATAGTTGGCGGTACAATTGTGATTCCACACACCCGTCGTGCGGCTGAGTATTGGGAAGAATTGGGAAATAACGAATAATTAGGGGTTTGGTTGATAAAAATCAGGGGCAATAACTTTGAAACCCCTTGCTTCCTATCCGTTATTCTTTAAATTTGCAATCAATATTTTTTTATGAGTGAAACTACTGTTGCCCCCGCTTTGACCTCCAAAGATTTTGCAACCGACCAGGAAGTACGCTGGTGTCCCGGCTGTGGCGATTATTCTATTCTTGCGCAAGTGCAAAAGGTAATGCCAACACTTGGTATAGCCCGTGAGAACATTGTGATCATTTCAGGTATCGGTTGCAGCAGCCGGTTTCCTTATTATATGAATACTTATGGAATGCATTCAATTCACGGAAGAGCTACCGCCGTTGCCAGCGGATTGAAAGCTTCAAGACCTGAGCTGAGTGTTTGGATTGTGACCGGCGATGGCGATAGTTTGAGTATCGGAGGTAATCACACAATACATTTATTACGTAGGAATTTTGACGTTAATATTCTTTTGTTCAATAACCAGATCTATGGTTTAACAAAAGGACAATACTCTCCAACATCAGAAGAAAATAAGGTGACAAAATCGACTCCTTATGGAAGTATTGATCATCCTTTTAATCCACTAGCACTTGCTATGGGTGCTGATGCAACATTCGTAGCAAGAACAATGGACCGTGATCCAAAACATTTACAGGCAATGTTGCTTCGTGCCAATGCTCATAAAGGAGCTTCTTTTCTTGAGATCTACCAGAACTGTAACATATTTAATGATGGAGCTTTTGAAATGTTTACCGAAAAAGGAACAAAAGCTGCTGAAACATTATTCTTGGAGCAAGGCCAGCCATTGACTTTTGGAGCAAATAAAGAAAAAGGGATCAAGCTGGATGGCTTTGCACCAAAAGTTGTAAACCTTGCTGATGGATACAGTGCCGATGACCTTTGGGTGCATGACGAAAAAGATATTTACAAAGCACAGATACTCGTTCGCATTTTTGATAATCCAGGTATTGAAGGTCATCTACCAAGACCATTCGGTGTCTTCTATCAAACAGATCGTTCTTGTTACGAAAATGTAATGGAGCAACAAATAAAGGATGCGGTAGCAAAAAAGCCTGCTGATCTTGATAAACTTTTAAGAGGAAATGAAGTTTGGGTTATCAACTAAGCACAAGTGGTTTTCTTAATTCTTTATCGGCATTCTCAAATACCTTTTTCTTTTTTCTTTCATACCACCAGATAGGTGCGGTCTTTTTCATCATGGTATCAATGCCGCGCATCCCAAAAATATTCCAGGCCCCTTTCATTTTTCCAGCCAAAGTCGGCTGCAAAGCTCTTAGGCTCATCGCAAAACCACTGTCAAGATATTCCATATGGTGCCACCAACCGGCAGGCATAAATAAAGTATCCCCATGATCCAGGACAGCCTCTTGTCCCTGCGCAAGTTTCAAAGCTGGAAATTTCTCATAATCAGGGCTGCCGTTTTGCATATAGTAATTGGAAAAATCGGCTAATGATAAAACTTCATAAGGTTTGCGGTAGAGTTTATGTTGTTCTTCAAAAGGAAATAATAAAACTCTTTTTCTGCCGGCAAACTGTGTATGTAAAATATTAGAGAGATCAATATCAAAATGCATATGAGTGATGGAAGTGGCACCGCCAGTGAAGAGCATGGGATATTTTTTTATAAAACCTTTCATCATGTGCTCGGGCCATGTAAAATCATTTATCAATTGTGGCGCATGATCAAAAATGTTAAATAAAAAAATTCGCCAGGCTGCTGGACCCTGGCTTATCATATCAATATACTCACCAAATGTTTTATAATCATCCGCTTTGTTTATCGGAGTGTAGGCATCGCTTTTTACATTGTTGTACAACGGAACTTTTTTGTCACCAACCAGTTGTTTAAAATAATCCCAGTTCCATTTTGTATATGCAGGCCATTGATGTGAGAGATCCCGGATAATTACCGGAATATTTTTGTCATAGAATTCGTTCTTGAATTCTTCTGGCGAAATTGTATCAACAACAGGAAGTGGCCTTAGTTGCATGCAGAACAATTTTGACAAAGATATAGATCGACACCATACAGCTTGTAAACTAACTTATATAATTTGCAAATGCAGTTAATTGATAGTTAATTGATTAATGTCAAAGGAGAGTTTCTTTAGCAAAAAGTTCGGGCTGCTCGGTAAAAAGCTTCCAACTTTTACGGTGGTATTTGCAAATACCATATTCATCGAGGGCTTTTCTATGTTCAGGAGTTCCATATCCTTTATTACTTGCCCAATTATAATGAGGGAATTCTTCGTGAAGCTTTTGCATATACTCATCACGATAAGTTTTAGCAAGGATACTTGCTGCGGCAATAGATGCATAAATACCATCGCCTTTTATGATACAACGATGAGGAAGTCTCTTATACTTAACAAAATAATTTCCATCGATCAAAAGCAACTGGGGCTTTGGCTTTAG
>DATDCP010000246.1:0-6221 GCA_036524255.1 Chitinophagaceae bacterium | reverse complement strand
TCATGGCCTGGGAAAAGCAAAAGAAGTTCAGGAAGCAATTACTAAAGGAATTGAAGATGCAAAAAAGAACCTGATCAAAGTTCCGATCATGCATGGCACAATTCCTCATGATCAGTGGGCAAAAGAAGGCGCTGCAAAAGTGTTGATCAAGCCAGCTGCACACGGTACAGGTGTAATTGCTGGTGGTAGTATGCGTGCAGTATTGGAAAGTGCTGGTGTAACTGACGTATTAGCTAAATCACTTGGTTCAGCAAATCCGCATAACGTGGTTAAAGCAACTTTTAAAGCATTAGCAATGTTGCGTGAACCGATCTCAGTTGCTAAGACAAGAACAGTAGGATTGAAGAAAGTATTCAATGGATAAATAGTTATAGGTATTAGGTTGTAAGTAATAAGCTACTTACGACTTATAACTTAAAACTTACAACTCTATAAAATGAAAAAGATAAAAATCACTTTAGTAAAAAGTCCCATCGACAGACCAGAGCGTCAGAAAAAAACACTGAAAGCACTTGGTTTGAATAAGATGAATGCAACTAAAGAAGTAGAAGCTACTCCGCAAATACTTGGTATGGTTCGTAAAATGAATCACCTGGTGAAAGTAGAAGAAGCATAAACAAATTAAGCGAGCCCCGAATGCTTTCGGGGCGTTAAGTAAAAAATAAAAGCAAAAAAATGAAACTACACGAATTAAGGCCTGCAAAAGGGGCAACACAGAAAGAAAAAAGAATTGGACGCGGTGAAGCTTCTGGTCATGGAGGCACATCTACAAAAGGTAATAAAGGTGGACAAAGCCGTGCTGGTTACAAAAGAAAGATGGCGCATGAAGGTGGACAGATGCCTATTCAGCGTCGTATCCCAAAGCGTGGCTTTACTAATATTCACCGTATTGAATACAAAGTATTGAACCTTGGACAACTTGATCTGTTATCAGAAAAGTATGGCATTAAAGAATTCTCTTTTGAAAGTCTTTACAGCAATAAATTGATCAGCCAGAATGATAAAGTGAAGATCTTAGGAAATGGAGAGGTAAAAGGCAAGTTTACTTTTAAGGTAAGTGCCGTAAGTGAAAAGGCAAAAGCTGCGATCGAAGCAGTAGGCGGCTCAATAGAAATTCTTGGTTGATTTTACGTAACTTGCAACGACGCATGATAAATGCGTTTTTTTTGTTTTACGATATTTAAATCGCTCTGCATCCGTGAAAAAATTAATTAAAACACTGAAGAATATCTGGAGTATTGAGGAATTGCGCAGCAAGATCCTTTTTACCCTTGCATTAATATTTGTATATCGTATCGGTGCACATATCGTTTTGCCCGGTATCGATCCAGATGGTATTCAAAATCAAATGGCGAATTCCAAAAAAGGAATTCTTGGTTTGATCGATACGTTTGCTGGTGGTGCCTTTTCACAAGCATCCATTTTTGCATTGGGTATCATGCCATATATCTCTGCTTCGATCTTTATGCAGTTGATGACGGTATTAGTACCTCAAATGCAAAAACTGCAAAAAGAGGGTGATAGCGGCAGAAAGAAGATCAATCAATGGACACGTTACCTTACTGTAGCAGTTACCATAGTTCAGGCATCTGCTTATGTTACTTACCTGAATGAAATGACAAGAAGCGGCGGCAAGGTTCCGGGTTTTGAACCTTATTTCTGGTATACCACTGTTATCGTTCTTACGGCCGGTACTTTATTTGTAATGTGGCTGGGTGAAAAGATCACCGATAAGGGATTAGGCAACGGTACCTCATTAATTATTATGGTGGGTATCCTTGCACGTTTGCCCCAGTCTTTTGTACAGGAGTTTACCAATAAATCAACCCAGGCAGCCGGCGGAGGAATTCTGATCTTTATCATTGAAGTATTTATTCTTATCGGAATTATTCTTGGATGTATACTATTGATACAGGGCACACGAAAAATTGCATTGAATTATGCAAAGCAAATTGCTGGTGGAAACAGGCAGTTTACTGGTGCAAGACAATTCTTACCTATTAAAGTAAATAGCGCTGGTGTAATGCCGATCATCTTTGCGCAAGCGATCATGTTCTTACCGACGTTGTTTTCTTATTCTAATTCCGATACAGCAAAAGGTATTGGTAAGGTATTTTCAGATCCTTCCAATGTTTGGTATATGGTTGTATATGCGGTTGTGGTGATCGGTTTCACATTCCTGTACACTGCATTAATATTTAATCCTAAACAAATTGCTGATAACCTGAAGCAAAATAATGGTTTTATACCTGGTGTAAAACCCGGTCAGCCAACAGCAGATTATATTGGTGCTGTTATGGATAAGGTAACCTTACCCGGTGCTGTGTTGCTTGCTTTCGTTGGTATTTTACCCGGTATTGCGCAATTGATGGGGGTTACACAGGGATTTGCAAGCTTCTTCGGAGGTACTTCATTATTGATCATGGTAGGTGTAGTACTCGATACACTGCAGCAAATCGAAACACAGTTGCTCATGCGTCAATACGATGGCTTGATGAAGAGTGGAAGAATTCAGGGAAGACAAACACTTACACAAGCATCTATTTAAGCAGATTTTAAAATCATATTATAAAAACCTGGTGATATAGATTACCAGGTTTTCTTTTTAAATAAGATATTTGCGGTATGATCATTTGTAAGACACATGACGAAGTGGAGCTGATGAGGAAAAGCGCCTTACTGGTAAGCAGAACGCTTACGGAGGTTGCTGCTTTGCTTAAACCAGGTGTCACCACGATATCATTGGATAAAATGATCGGCCAATACATTCGTGATCATCATGCAGTCCCGTCGTTCCTTAATTATAATGGATATCCTTACAACTCCTGTATTTCTGTAAATGATGTGGTGGTTCATGGCTTCCCCAATAAAAGTGAATTGAACGAAGGTGATATTGTATCAGTTGATATTGGTGTTATATTAAACGGCTGGCATGGCGATCATGCATATACATTTGCTATTGGCGATCCCGGAAAGGAAGTAATGCAATTGATAAAAGCCACTAAAGAGTCATTGTATAAAGGAATTGAGAAAGCAATAGCCGGGAACAGGATCGGTGATATTTCTTTTGCTATACAGGACCATACGGAGAAGAAATATGGATATGGGGTGGTAAGAGAGCTAGTGGGTCATGGCCTTGGAAGGAGCATGCATGAGGATCCACAAGTGCCAAACTATGGTAAAAGAGGAAGTGGCGCTAAACTGAAAGATGGAATGGTGCTGGCTATTGAACCAATGATCAATCTTGGGAAAAAAGAAGTGTACACAGAAGAAGATGGATGGACAGTAAGAACAAAAGATGGAAAACCTTCTGTGCATTTTGAACATGATGTTTGTATAAGAAAAAATGAAGCAGATATTCTTTCCGATTATACTCCAATAGAAGCAGCAGAAAAAGCGAATGTGAATTTATTCAGTGAATATGAAGTGGTAGCTTAGATTTTCTTTTTGTACTCCCATTCCCACACTTCACCATCTTCAGGATCGGTAACAAAACCTAGCAAAACAAAATTATTTTTCTCCAGTATCCTTGTTGAATAATTTTTTTCGGGAAGCGTTCTTGCAGTGATCTTTACTGATAGATCTGTTGCGAGTGATAATTCAACTAAATGTTTGCATATTCTTGTACCCACACCTTGCTGTCGATGTTTTTCCATTGTACCATAAGATATTTCAACGGTGTTATTGATCGGTCTTCCTTTGAATGCTGCACTACCAACCAGTTCACCATTTTCTTCTACATAATAGCAGAGCCATGGTGGATCAAATCCGACTCTTTTATAAAAGTCAATACACATGGAAAGGCTTTCATTGCATAAAGGGTTGTTTGCAAAGACTTCGTTTTCTTCAAGGGTTTGTTTAATTGGTAGTAAGGTCATAGCTATTCAATTTCAATATCATATTTATTTAAAAGTCCGGCGATACCATGAATTGAGAATCTGGCTTTTTTTATCTTATTTAACTCAGGATCGATCGAATAATTGCGGGAAGTGCGCAGGTCTGCTTTTTCTAAAATTGTTCTTTCAAATCTTGCGCCGCTAAGATCACAATTGTCGAATAAAGAGTTTGTCAGATCTGCTTCGGTAAAATCAACTTCTGAAAGATTTGAGTTTTTAAATCTTGTTTTTTTAAGTTTCAATTTATAAAAGGAAGAGAGCTTTAGAAAACAGTTTTCAAAATCAACTTCAAAAAGAAATGGATCACAATTCTCAAAATGCAGACCTAATAGCTTGCAATCTTTAAACCTGACATTCTTTAAACCTGTCTTTATAAAATTAACGGTGCTAAGATTACACGAGTTAAATTCACATTCTAAAAAGACTCTTTGGGATAGATCAGCATTAGAAAAATCACAATTGGTAAAAAAGCAATTCTCGTAATCAGCAATCGCAAATTCTTTTGCAGTAAAGTCTTCTTTCTCAAATTTCTTGTCTTGTATATATGTTCGCTCCATTTTTTGATCATTTATCAACTAATGTCAACCATTTTTTTATAACAGCCTGCAGCATTTTTTCTTTTGACTTTACATCTTTCATGTCTTTAAATACGGTTATTCGTCTTCCGTCTTTATAATCACCCTCGAGCAGACCTGATTTATCATTGACATTTGCACCGCTCGGAAACACTAACATTATTCTTTCTTTGAAAAGATTCATAACGGCGATCTCCCTCTTATATTCTTTTGGGTCAAATGGTTTCATTTCTCCTGTATAATAAAAGCTTGGATTATTCCATTTGATACGTTCACCGATCTCCTTGTCTGTTTTTAAAATGATCTGCCGAATAGTTTCAACTATTTTTCCAAAAGAGGGATCAAGCGTTTTTATATGTGCTGTTACCTGTTCTGTATCTGTTAATTTTACTGCTTTGGCCATATATGAATATATGAAGGTTTTCAATATTCATTGATCAATCCAACTGCCCTTTCACCTGTACATAACTCCAGGCTGTAAACGGCAACATAAGGAAAAGAAGAAATACCCATCCTGTTTTAAAAATGAAAAAAGAAAAAAGAACAATCAGTAAAAGATAAAATGGATAAATGAAGATCGGTAAAACGATTTGCATAGCATCCACATGTCCTGAGTTGTTATATTTTTTATGTACCCAATATTTTATCGGCAAATAAAGCGGTGCATGAGTAAGCCAGCCGATAGCAGCAGGTATTGCAAGTAAGATCTTTGTAAGCAAGGGAGGTTTTATTTCCAGCAACTCTTTCTGTTTCTTTTTATCATTTTTTTCAATTTCAAAAACGAGTGGCCGAAGTTCCTGTTCTAGTTTATTATTAAAAACCTGGTTCCATGCGCCATCACTCAGGTTTTTATCAAAATCATTTGCAGTAAAAATAGTTCCAAAGTTGACAAATAGATTTTTACCAAACCGTTTAAATGAACTGTAGTTGATCCCAACAGGTAATATCTTTAATGGAATATTTTCCTGCTGGCATTTGTAGGCAAGCCTTGCCGTGCCTTTTTTTAATGGGCGAAGATGCCATTCATTTTCACAGAGGCCTTCACTGAATATTAGGACGATCTCGCCTTGTTTGAAAAGTTCAATACAGGAATCAAAAGTTTTATAATTCTCCGAAAGATTTTCAACACCTTCACTGGGTCGGTAAACTGGTAACATTTTAAACTTATAAAACAGCTTTGTAATTCGTTTATTCAAAAATGCATCACCTCGTGTCAAAGACCAGATCGGTTTTTCAAAAAGTATGTCCATCAGCACGGCGTCAAGAAAAGAATTGGGATGGCTGCATGCAAGGATCATGGGCCCTTTTTCTTTCAGCAGCTCGGGTTTGTTAACGATGATCTTTCTGCAGAAGATCCTGGCTGCAAGGCGAACGATGACTTTTAGAATGGCGTAAAGCATGCTGTTGTAATGATAATTAATAATTAGTAATTAATAATTAATAATTCTTCATTTTTGTAAGGTGTCAAAGCAACTAATAGTAATAGGTGGAGGAGCCGCAGGTTTTTTCTGTGCTGTGAACGCAGCAAGACTGGATCCGTCATTGAAAGTTACGATCATTGAGAAAAGTAGCAAGCTGCTTTCAAAAGTAAAAGTTAGTGGTGGTGGACGTTGTAATGTTACACATTCCTGTTTTGATATATCAGAAATGAGTAAGCGATATCCGAGAGGACAGCATTTTGTAAAAAAAGCTCTTCACCAGTTCTTTACTACAGATACGGTCAACTGGTTTGAAGAAAGGGGAGTGGAGC
>DATDCP010000245.1:0-5385 GCA_036524255.1 Chitinophagaceae bacterium | reverse complement strand
TTTCATAAGCATTATTGGACAGTGTAGAGTTGATCGTATATCCTTTTACAAAATCATAATTGCTGTTGAATTCCAGTACAGAAAAATGTGGAAGGTTTGCACTTAGAGGATTGAAAAAATCGCCGAAAGTATTTCCATACATGCAATAATTTCCATTGTTGAGTCGCACCACAGTTGGTGTCCAGTTCAAAAAACTTGCATGAAAATTTGAAGGATTAGGCAGATCGGGTTGCCAACTTTTATGAGATATATAGGTGCCTGTTGCAGCATCTAATCGTACCATATCTACACTTGCTGCATTATGGTCAGAACCTTCGCCACGATTGATGACCGTGACATAAGGACCGTCATAAAAAATTCCCATGCAATACGATTTTGCAAAATGCCCTGTGAAATTATATTGCCATATAAGTTCACCCGAACTATTCAACTTGAACACCAGCAAGTATCTTGGCTCAGGGCAGTTAGGTATAGTGGCACCCAGGTACAGATCTCCATTGCTGCCTTCTGTAACCCATGCATAACGGATATTGCTGGTAGTGCAACCATTACCCATCAATGAATGAAATGTTTTCAACCAAACAAGGAGTCCGTTTGCTGTCAGCTTTGCAATAAAAAAATCTACGGTCGCCGTAGGTGGTGAAGTGGATAACGGATTATCAAGCCAACCCGATACAAGTATACTACCGTCAGACAAAACAGAGATGCTTTCGACATATGAACCCCGTCCGGGTATCACATCAGTTTGTAATTCTTTGGACCAGATATGGCGGCCAACGCTATCAAATTTTGTAATCACGCTATACCATGTATAAGGCGGTCCGAGAAGTTTGTTTCGTCCATAACCACCCAGTACAATGCCACCATCTTTTGTTTTGGCAGAAGTAAAAAAACTATAAGCACGGTTCTCCGCTTCAAATATTTTCAGAAAAGATGAATCCATACAGGCTGCATTCCCCAACCTTTCCGTTCTTGCTGGCGGAATATTTTGGAGGGGATGAAAATTTTCCAATGAGGGAGTAGACTTTACACTTCCTGATGCTGATACCGGTAAATGGGCAATTGTTGAGCCCGGGGGAAACTTTATTGATGGAGGAACAGCGTTTGTCTTTTGAATCGCGACAATAACAGAGTCCTGGCCAACAAGATCCGAACAGTATATACAAAGTATAAACAGTCCGAAAAAAGTTTTGGCTGGCCGGATCGGGACAAACATAGTCGTGCAAAATAGTCAAAAGCTATAGGCAAAAGAAAAGCCAAAGTGGATTATTTGGAGAGTAGTTTTCGTAATAGTACGTTATACAGGCAACTTGTTAGAAACATAAGCCATTATAGCCTTTACACAGTCTCAACGATATGCTGTTTGAGCTCAGAATGATACCACACATTGGTTATTGAAAATTTGAAGATGGGGGAGTAGTTTTATATTATTTTTTTTACTTTTCGAATTGTACGAACTTTTGCCATGGCATAACCCTTTAAACTTATTTTATGACTAAACCAACTACTACTCTGCAAGAGAAAATGATTTTTTTCATTTTATTGATCTTCTCCGTCATTGTTATACAGAGTTGCTATCACTACAGGGTCATTAATACAAAAAATGATCCGGGAACTGAATATAGAGATACCGTGATGCGTTCCTATTTATGGGGTCTCGTAAACAAGCCTCAAAATTTCCATGTGCCTAATTGTACAGATACCTGTGCTGCTCTTGACGAAGTAGTGTTCTCAAAAAATTTCGGGCAATCATTCGTGACTGTTATCACATTGGGTATTGTTTCATCTGTGAAGATCGAATGGAAATGTCATAAGCCCTGCCAGCGGGAGATCGATGGATTATAATTTTTCATCTTAATATTTACATACATGTCACAGCCGCAAATACGGCCCACCAATGCGACACAGTGGACCAACCGTCATGATACTTTTACACAACCCATCAATAATTTATTTGACCTTATTAATGGTAATACAGGTCATGGCTTTGATGATTATAATGCAATGACGGAAACGATACAGTCATTTCTTGGAAAAGCAATTACAGAAAATAAAACTGTCAGGGCATTGGGTGGAGGATGGTCATTTAGTAAAGTAGCAGCAGCAGAAGGGTGGATATTAAACACCAAGATGCTGAATATGATCTTCCCGATCAGGAATAGTCAAACCTTATCACCGAACTATGAGGGGGCTCCAAATAATCTTTTATTTGCCCAGTGCGGTAATTCGATCCAGGAGTTGAACGATTGGTTACAAAAGAACAAAAGATCATTAAAAACTTCAGGTGCAAGCAACGGGCAAACTATTGTTGGATGTTTTTCAACTGGTACACATGGTTCTGCAATAGATACTGGTTCGGTTCCTGATTTTATTGTTGGTATACATATCATAACCGGTCCCGATAAACATATTTGGTTAGAAAGAAAATCGCATCCGGTTGTATCCGACCTGTTCATTCAAAAGTTTAAAACAAAACTTGTTGCGGATGACGAGCTTTTCAATGCTGCCCTTGTAAGTTTTGGCAGCTTTGGTTTTATTCATGGTGTGATGATCGAAACGGAAGATATTTATTTGTTGGAAAGTTATCGAAAAAAAATACCGCTGGATGATTCATTCAGGCACATCATGGAAACGCTTGATTTTTCCAATGCGAATTTTATTCCGAATGGTAATGAACGACCCTTCCATTTCCAGGCTGTCATTGATCAGTATAACCTTGCCGGTGGAGCGTATGCTACGATCATGTACAAACGTCCTTATACAGATAACTATCAGCCACCGGTTGTTGATTTTAATAAGGCAGGGCCCGGTGATGATCTGGCTGCTGTTATCGGTATCATCACTGATATCGTTCCGGCTTTAACTCACCTTGTAGTAAGTAGCCTGATAAAAAGTTCCTATACTCTTTATGAAGGAGTGCTGGGAACATCAGGAGAAATTTTTACAAATAATAATATACGTGGTAAGTTACTCAGCACTGCTATCGGAATTCCGCTTGACCGTGTATTGGAGGTAAATGATCTGCTCATTGAAATGAATGAAGATCAGGGACCGCTTTCAGGTATATTATCTTATCGGTATGTAAAAAAATCTTCTGCCACACTTGCCTTCACCAAATTCGATCCTACCTGCATACTTGAACTGGATTGTGCGGAATCAAGCACAACAAGGAATTTTTATAATGCAGTATGGACTGAACTTGAAACAAGAAATATTCCTCACAGTTTTCATTGGGGTAAAATACATAACCTGGATGAAACAAAAACAAGAAAGATTTATGGCGACAGTATGGATACATGGATAGAACAAAGAAACAAGATCATGTCACCAGCGTCAATGAAAATATTCAATACACAATCTCTGAAGGATTGCGGACTTGATAAAATATTATTGCCCTTCTAGCAAAGCAGGAATTTATGTAATAAATATGTTATGATTTTTTTACTGGTTCGTCAACATGTTTGTATTCATGTTCCCAAAACTCAGCGTCTTTAATACCTAATGCAACCGGATCAAAAACCGGGTCCCTACCAGCTTTCTTTTGTCTTTCATAATCTTTGAAAGCAACCAATGCCGGCTTTTGCAAAATAAGGATCGCAATAACATTTAACCAGGCCATTATGCCTACTCCCATATCGCCAAGATCCCATGCAACAGTAGCTGTGCGAACACATCCGAAATATGTAGAAGCCATAATTGCGAGTTTAAGCAATAACATTAGCAATGGTCCACCTTTTCGTTTAGAAATGAAAGCAACATTTGTTTCAGCAATATAGTAGTACGCTATTAAAGTAGTAAATGCAAAAAAGAATAAAGCAATGGCAACAAAATAACTGCCTGTTCCTACATAATCGTGATGAAAAGTTTTCTGTCCGGTTGTAAAAGCTTTATCAATAGCAGCCTGTGTATAAACAGAACTTCCTTCCACTTGCTTTACACCATCCTGCATATAATAAACTCCGTTATCAACTATTAAGTTTCCGTCCGCGCCTTTTACATTGTACATACCGGTGATCAATATCATGAATGCAGTTGCAGAACAAACGAACAGTGTATCAATATAAACCGAGAATGCTTGTACCAATCCCTGCTTTGCGGGATGAGATACCTCTGCAGCAGCCGCAGCATGTGCACCTGTTCCCTGCCCCGCTTCATTGCTATACACTCCTCTTTTTACACCAATGGTGATCATTGCGCCAATAATACCAGCGAATGTTGCCTTTGCACCAAATGCACTGGAAATGATCAATGAAAATACTCCTGGAATTTTTTCATAGTTCATCGCCATAATGATCAACGCAACTAAAATATATGCAATGGCCATAAATGGAACAACCCATTGCGTTACGTTAGCGATCGTTTTGATTCCGCCAAAAATGATAAGGCCCAGTAAGATCGCCAGTGCAATACCGATCCACGTGCTGTCAACAGAAAAAGCATTTTTAACTGAAGAACCAATAGCGTTTGCTTGTACTCCCGGTAATAAAATACCACAGGCAAGAATAGTAGCCACCGCAAAAACAATGGCATATATTTTTCCAACACTTTTATTTTTAAATCCTTTTTCGATATAAAAAGCCGGACCTCCCCGATACTCTCCTTTTTCTTTACGCTTATATATTTGGCCAAGTGTTGATTCTATAAATGCAGAACCAGAACCTAAAAAAGCAACTGCCCACATCCAGAACACCGCACCCGGACCTCCAATAAATATTGCGGTTGCTACCCCAGCAATATTTCCAGTTCCTACTCTGCCAGACAACGATATTGATAAAGCCTGGAATGATGAAACACCAGCACTCGATTTACTACCACTTACCATTTGCCTGAACATGTCTTTGATAAGCCTCACCTGGAAAAAACGCATACGTATGGAAAAATAAATGCCAACAAGAAGTAACAAATAGATTAGTGCATTGCTCCAAATAATAGAATTAATAGCTTTTACAATATCTGCCATGCTGATAGTTTTATTTTAAAAAGAAGCGATAAATATATTGTATTATGACGACGTATTACAATCACTAGCCTGATATCTTGTTCTATATTTGTACTATGAAGAAAGAATCAACAATTATTATTGCACTTATAATAATTCTTTCAGGCTGCACGGATAATAAGAAATCTGCGGGAAGTGATCAAAACAATCCAGCAAAGGAAACTGTCACTGCTGCAAAAAAGAAATCAATTGTTTTTTTTGGCAATAGTCTTACAGCGGGTTACGGCCTAAGTCCTTCTGAAGCCTTCCCTGCGATCATTCAAAAAAAAATTGATTCTCTTGGTCTTCCTTACCAGGTAGTCAATGCCGGTGTAAGCGGTGAAACTTCTTCCGGTGGCAAAACCCGTATTGATTGGATATTGCGTGAAACAGTGGATATATTTATT
>DATDCP010000244.1:0-5343 GCA_036524255.1 Chitinophagaceae bacterium | reverse complement strand
TTGTGAACGATGAAATTTTTCAATATTTGATCTTGCTTGCTGTATCGCAGCTTTTAATTCTTGCGGTAATAAGTTTTCAGCAGCTTTAATTTCTTTTTCACTTACTGCTAACTTCTTCAGCTTTACTCCATCAAATTCCTTTGTGTATATACGAACAGCTTGATCACCTTTCGCTTTTACTTTTTCTAAGACTTTTTTCACAGTTTTTTCCAATGAAGTATTTTCAAACACAGGTCTTTTAACAATCTTCTGCCAATCTTCTTTATTTGGATGTTTTATCACCTTTATCATCATAATCCTTTTAAATCTTATTAATCTTGGTTCCCGTTCTAAACTATCATCTTCTCAATAGGTACGATCAAAATTCCCTGCGCACCATTTGCTTTCAAGCTTTCGATCACTTCCCAAAAATCATTTTCACTTATTACTGAATGTACTGAACTCCATCCTGATTCTGCTAATGGTAAAATGGTGGGACTTTTCATGCCTGGTAATATTTTGACAATAGCATCCAGCTTATCATTTGGTGCATTCAACAAAACATATTTATTGTTCTTTGCTTTTTTTACCGCTTTTATTCTGAATAATAATTTATCAAGTATGTTTTGCTTTTCGGCAAATAGGTTTTTATTGCTTATTAATACTGCTTCAGATCTTAAAATTGTTTCCAGTTCTGTAAGCTCATTACTAAATAAGGTGCTTCCTGAACTAACCAGGTCGCAAATTGCTTCTGCCAAACCAATTTTTGGCGCTATCTCTACAGAACCACTGATCTCCTGGATAGTGGCGTTTATATTTTTTTCTTTGAGATAATTTGAAAGAACCAATGGATAACTGGTAGCAATTTTTTTTCCATTCAGATCAGCAATAGTTTTTATTGTCCCGGTTTTTGGAATAGCGATTGATAACCGGCATTTCCCAAAACCTAATTTTTCAACTGAAGTAACCTTTTTATTTTTTTCAGCGATCACATTTTCTCCAACAAAACCTATATCGGCAACTGCATCCTGTACATATTCGGGAATGTCATCATCTCTAAGAAAAAATACCTCTAAAGGAAAATTGGCAGCCTGCACCCTTAACTGGTTGTTACCATTACTTACGTCAATACCGCACTCTTTCAGCAAGGTCATTGAGCCATCATAAAGCCTCCCTTTTTTCTGCACCGCAATTTTTAAGTTCTCAATCATTGTATATAGTTTATAAAAGAAAAAGGGCTTACTAATGTAAGCCCTTAAAAAGTTTATGTTGTACATAATACCATCATGGCCTACCGTCTGGTAAGATATGATGATGGTTATGTGAACGATTAATCATTGCGAAGCAAAAATAGGGGGAAATGATTATACCTTGAATTTTTTTGTTTCTACTGAAACTTGCGGACAGCCATATTTGCGAGATGTGGCACACGAACAAACGCTAATTGCCATGATCAGAAGAGCAAAACCGGCGAGTAATTTATTTTTCATAAAGGGATTTTTACATTAACGGCTAAACGTATTATTTATTTTACGAAGATAAGCCAGTTTTTTTAAGTTCAGGCATTTGGAAGCCCACAATCTCTTAACTTTACCGCCCCGAAAAACCCGAACTAAAATAACATGCTCCAACTTACAAAACCCCTGGCTTTTATTGACTTAGAAACGACAGGCGTTAATCTTGCCACGGACCGAATTATTGAAATTGCAATAATAAAGGTACTTCCTGACGGAAAACGCAGTATCAAGCGTAAACTCATCAATCCTAAGATGCCCATTCCAAAACAATCAAGCGATGTACATGGCATTACAGATGAGATGATAAAAGATGCGCCTGCATTCAAAGATGTGGCTCATGAACTGAAGCAAATGCTGGATGGTTGCGATATAGCAGGGTATAATAGCAACCGGTTTGATATACCGCTGCTTGTCGAGGAATTTTTGCGGGCCGATGTCGACTTTGATATGAAAGGAAGAAGATTGCTTGATGTACAAAACATTTTTCATAAGATGGAGCAACGTACATTAAGCGCTGCTTATAAATTCTATTGTAATAAAAACCTTGATGGAGCACATAGCGCCGAGGTTGATGCAAGTGCTACTCATGAAATATTGATCGCTCAGTTGGAACGTTATCCTGATCTTGGAACTTCAATTGATTCAGTTTTAAAATTGATCGGCGAAGAGTCCATCGTAGACTTTGCACGACGCTTTATATTGGAAAATGGTGTTGAGATCTTCAACTTTGGTAAATACAAAGGCAAAGCTGTAGCCGATGTGCTAAGAAGCGAACCGCAATATTATGACTGGATGATGAAAGGCGATTTTCCACAATACACAAAACAAAAACTCACCGAAATAAGGACCCGTAGCCTTCTGAAGAAGAATTAACATTCATGCCTCATTTTTTTAGTTGAGGCACAATCAAAAATTGTAAATTCGTTTTTCCTGAACCAACACTTTTGGAGAAACTTGTCATAATACCTACTTATAATGAGCAGGAGAATATAGGAAATATTCTTGCTGCTGTTTTTGGCTTGCAACAAAATTTTCATGTATTGGTCATTGATGATGGTTCGCCGGATGGCACAGCACAGATCGTAAAAGATCTTCAACCAAAATATAATGGTCAATTATTCCTGGAAGAAAGAACCGGCAAGCTTGGTTTGGGCACGGCATACATTCATGGTTTCAAATGGGCATTGGCAAAAGGATACAATTTTATTTTTGAGATCGATGCCGATTTTTCTCACAATCCAAAGGATCTTTCACGTTTATATGATGCCTGTAAAAAAGATGGAGCTGATGTTGCAATTGGTTCCCGTTATGTAAGTGAAGGCGGTGTTGTTAATTGGCCTTGGGATAGGATCGCTTTATCAAAAGGCGCATCTCTCTATACAAGAATGATAACATGGATGCCAATAAAAGATCCAACTGCCGGATTTGTTTGCTATAAAAAGGAAGTGCTGGAAGCAATGAACCTTGATGCTATTGCTTTTGTTGGCTATGCATTCCAGATCGAAATGAAATTTGCAGCCTGGAAGCTTGGATTTAAAATCGTTGAAGTGCCCATCATTTTCCAGGATCGTACACATGGTACTTCAAAAATGAATAAAGGGATTGTAAAAGAGGGTATTCTCGGAGTACTCAAACTCCGCTGGGATAGTTTTTTTAAAAGCTACCGGAAAAAACTCAGGAGTAGTAATGAAATTTCTGCTTTGCCCACTAATTAACTCCTTTCTTTATAGTCGTTCAGATAGCCTCGAACATTTATCATAAAATAGCTTTACAACATGTCGGTAATGATTTATCAATATCTTAGTGGCATGTACAGAACACTCCTTTTTTTTGTTTTTTTATCTTTTGGGTCAAACTTCATACAGTCGCAGACATTTTATTCCGATTCCATTAGGGTTTCACATACTGTGAGAACAGATTTTGCAAAAAATATTTATTTCCTGGAAAGAGGGAATGAAACTGCTCTGTATAATGGAGTTCTGCATTACGGATATTCTGCAGATATTAAAGGCATCGCTTATTATAATTCACAAGACTGGCAAAGAGGAGAAGTGGTCTACGAAGGAATACTTTATAAAAGTGTGTTGATGAAATATGACCTCGTAAAAGATCAACTTATTATTATTTTCAATGACACAAGTGGAGTATCAATTGGCCTGTTTAGTCACCGGGTAAAACAATTTGCCTTTTCGGGCTCTACTTTTATCCGGCTTGATAATAACAACGACAGAATTATGCAAAGTGGCTTTTACCGTCAGCTAACAGTTGGTAAAGTGATAGCCCTTGCCCGTGCAAAGAAAATTATTTCTGAAAAAATAATTGATAATAAGATCGCCAGGAATTTTGAAGAGAGCACAAAATATTATGTTTTAAAAGAGGGAAATTATTTTTATATCCAAAATAAAAACGATCTGTTAAACGTCCTTAAAGATCACAAAAAAGAAGTACAGGGGTTTATGAAAAAAAACAAATTTAAATACCGGAAAAAATCCGAAGAAACAATTGTGTCTGTAGTAGATTTTTATAATCATTTGTGATCTAAAACTTTTATGCGTAATTCCAGGTTATTTATTTTATCGGTCTTTATTTTACTCAGTTGTTCGGTCTGTTCGCAAGTGACTGAAGGTAAAATTCACGACTCGTTTATTAATGTCTCGTTAGTCGAATTTTTCGATCGGCTTGAAAAAAAGGTTCCCTATAAATTTTATTATAATAAGCCACAGTTAGATTCCTTCCTTTTGCGATTGGATGTAAAAGGGCTAAGCCTTCCCGAAGTTTTAGAAGAAGCATTTAAAGGCACTGATATTCTTTTTGCGATCGAAGAGAACAATAAGAACATTTACATAACCAGGAAGCTTTCGGTTGTAACCCAATTACCAAAAGATATATTCAGGCGTCCGGATAATTCTGATCCGGCAAATAAAGCTCTTTTCGATTCTGTTAGAGATTTTGACATTGAGCCTGGTAAAGTTATCAAAGCGGTTCCCGGAAAACTTATTGAGATTGGCAAAAAAACTAGTAACACAGGAGGCAAAGCTATTATCACAGGTTATATTCGAAATGTAAGAACGGGTGAGCCAGTTACTAGTGCATCAGTATTTACAGATAGTGTGCATGCAACACTTACTGATCTTTATGGACATTATTCATTAACTCTACCGGTAGGTAATCGTGTATTGAATGTTCAAACTGTCGGGATGAAAGATGTAAAGCTACAGTTGTTGGTTCACTCCAATGGAAGCCTGGATGTGGGGATGGAAGACCAAATTAGAGTATTAAAAGAAGTTGTGGTATCAAGCCGGAAAACATCTAATATCAGGAACGTACAGATGGGAGTTGAAAGGATCACTATTGCCAATATTAAAAAAGTTCCGACAGTTTTTGGTGAGACGGATGTACTGCGTGTGATAACGAGCCTTCCGGGTGTGAAGACAGTAGGAGAGGCCAGCACTGGTTTTAATGTGCGTGGAGGTTCAACGGATCAGAACCTGATCCTTTTTAATAATGCAACTATTTATAATCCGTCTCATTTTTTTGGGATGTTCTCCGCATTCAACCCGGAAGTGATCAAGGATATTGAATTGTATAAAAGCAGCATACCAACAAGCTATGGAGGAAGGCTATCTTCTGTACTGGACATCAGTACTCGTGAAGGCAATAAAAAGAAGTTATCAGGTTCAGCGGGGATTGGATTGATCACAAGCCGTGTTCACCTTGAAGGGCCAATAGTAAAAGATAAAACTTCTTTTATACTGGGTGCCCGTTCTACCTATGCAAACTGGCTGCTGAATTTGCTGCCTGATGAATATAAAACCAGCAAGGCATCCTTCCAGGATATTGATTTTTC
>DATDCP010000243.1:0-30777 GCA_036524255.1 Chitinophagaceae bacterium | reverse complement strand
GAATCAATAAGCGAAGTCACTTTATTAAAGTGGACAAAGAATGATGGTGATTATGTAGAAAGAGATGAAGTGATCGCTGAATTAGAAAGTGAGAAAGCAACTTTTGAAGTGAATGCTGAAAAAGCTGGCGTTATTAAATTGGAAGATATCAAAGAAGGCGATAGTATCAAGATAGGAGATAAACTGGCAAGCATTGACGAAAAAGCTTCAAAACCTTCAAATGGAAAACCTGCTGCTGAAAAAAAATCAGAAGTTAAGGCTGAGAAGTCAGAGGAAAAGAAAAAATCAAAGACTGAAACTAAGAATGAAGAAAAAATAGAAGCCGAGCCAGCAGTTATTTTGCCGGAAGGCAAACATGAAGCTGCTGATGTAAAAGCATCTCCTGTTGCTGCTGCAATGATCGCAGATAAAAAAGTTGACCCGAAAAAAATTACTCCATCAGGCCCGGAAGGAAAAATTTTAAAAGAAGATGTTCTTGCTGCTTTAAGTACTCCAGGTCGCAGGCCCGGTGCTGAATCATTTTCAAGAAGTGAAAAGCCGGAGAAGATGAGTAATCTTCGGAAAACAATTTCACGCAGATTAGTTGAAGCAAAGAATACAACTGCTATGCTCACTACTTTTAATGAAGTGAACATGCAGCCAGTAATGGATATAAGAAATAAGTACAAGGATAAGTTCAAAGAGATACATGGTGTTGGTTTAGGCTTTATGAGTTTTTTTATGAAAGCATGTTGTTATGCTTTGCAGGAATGGCCATCTGTGAATGCATACATCGATGGAGACAATATTGTTTATCATGATTACTGTGATGTATCAATTGCGGTTTCTACTCCAAGAGGTTTGACTGTTCCTGTTATTCGTAATGCGGAAAGTTTAAGCATGGCAGGCATTGAAAAGAAAGTAATAGAAGTCGCTGGTAAAGCAAGAGATAGCAAACTAACAGCAGAAGATCTTACTGGTGGAACATTCACCATTACCAATGGCGGAGTGTTTGGTTCTTTATTAAGCACCCCGATAATTAATATTCCTCAAAGTGCAATTCTTGGAATGCATAAAATAGAAGAAAGACCAATTGCTGTGAATGGTCAGGTTGTAATAAAACCGATGATGTATGTTGCATTAAGCTATGATCACAGAATTATCGATGGTCGTGAATCAGTAAGTTTTTTAGTAAGAGTAAAAGAATTACTCGAAAATCCTGATCAACTTTTATTTGGAAAAGACCCAGTGAAAACATTGCTGGAATTAAAATGAATCTATTTTGGACAAAAGAAGAATGAGCCCACCAGGGCTCATTCTTCTTTGTATCATAGTTTGCGAATCAAAATCGTTTCTATACTGTTCTGCATTTCTTCTTAATGATCGCCCCTTCTGAAGTATAATGCACTTTGCATTTTTCATTGCCCTTGGTTAATTCAATTTCATAAATTGTTCTATTGCTGTTTTGTTCAGTTTCCACATCTTTAATTGTATATCCGCTATATTGAGTTTGAATTGCAGTATTTATGTTGGCCGGTAATTTTGCGGGATTTGACATCACTACTGCTGAACGAACCCATTTGCCATCATTATAAAATGCCTGGTGTTCAGAGCCATCCAGTTTGAATCTTACTTCATAATCAGTCGCATCCATATTATAATCCCAGTCAGTTGGTAGAACTTCAACCCTTTCATCTGGTGTGTAACGATACCAAACTACATCAGTAGAATTAGGAAAACGTGTTTGGAAATCTGTAGTCATTTCTGCCTGTGGATCATATTTAGTTAGATGCCTTTCTTTTTTCCTGGAAACAGTGCCGTTAGATGTATAATGAACATTCCATTTTGTATCATCCTTCTCCAATTTTACTTCATACAATTCCTGTTTATTATCACGTTCAAGATCTACATCCACAATTCTGTAACCCGGATATTGAGTATTGATTGCTCTCATTACATCTGCCGGAAGATCTATATCGTCGATGTTTTGTGAAGAGCGGATCCAGGTTCCATTGTCATACCAGGCGATATAATCAGCATCCTGCCAGGTATAAGTTACGTAGTAGTCCTTGTCGTCAAGGCTATAATACCATACTGTGGGATCTGTTGGTTTGATTTTATCCGGAGTGTATTGATACCACATTACTTTTGTTGCATTCGGATATTTAGTGCTAAAAGAAGTTTGAATAGCCACCGGCACTATCACAGTATCAATGGTCGAACATGACACAGAAGCTTTGGTGAGATCTTTAGATGTTACTGTTGCATCAGATGTTTTGAATAAATTACTCCCCGCTATAATAGCAGCGAAAAGTAATATGCTAAATGTCTTCATAATTTTATAGTTTAAACGTAAAGAAATAAGTGAGAATATTTTTCTACAACACAACCATGCAGGGGTTTTATTATCCAGTTATTATTTTGTTTCAATTTTATTATGCACAAATTTTTGTGCCAGACTTAATTTTTGTTTATATCTTCTCCGCTTACAAGTAAAAAATTAAATCAGCGGTGAGCCGTTATCATTCTTATATTAACTCCACGAAAGAGATCCTGAGTATTTATAAAGGAGATGAGCCGCTTTCATCTTTTTTAAAAAAATATTTTTCGGCGGATAAAAAATTTGGCTCAAAGGACCGAAAGCAAATTACAAACCTGTGCTATTGTTTTTTCAGATTGGGAAAAGTGGTGATGAATACAAGTCTTGAAGAAAAGATATTAACGGGATTGTTTCTTTGTTCAGATAAGTCAAATGAAATACTTGCAGCGTTAAAACCTGAATGGGACGAAAAATGTAAACTGCCACTCGATGAAAAATTTATTATTAATTCTTCATTATTAATTCCTGAAATTTTCCCCTGTAAAGAAGAACTAAGTCAAGGGATCGATCATGAAAATTTCTGCAGATCATTTTTAATACAGCCAGATCTTTTTCTTCGTTTGCGTCCGGGCAAAGAAAAAATAGTTTTACAAAAACTTAAGCAGGCAGGAATTGATTTTAGAATGATCACTGACGCCTGTCTTGCTTTACCGAATTCATCAAAGATCGATGAGATCATTGAGTTGGATAAGGAAGCAGTTATACAAGATCAAAATTCTCAAAGGACCGGGGATCTCATAAAATCCGAAATCTTAAATCTTAAATCTGAAATTTCTGTTTGGGATTGTTGTGCAGGCAGTGGTGGTAAATCGATCATGGTTTATGACATTAATCCAAAGATCAAGCTTACGGTTTCTGATACAAGAGAAAGTATTCTTGCTAATTTGAAAAAAAGATTTGCAAACGCAGGAATTAAAAATTATGAATCTTTTGTGGATGACCTCGCTAATAAATCTGCAATCCGCAATCTGAGATCTGAAATTATTATTGCTGATGTTCCTTGTTCGGGTTCCGGCACATGGAGCCGTACACCAGAACAACTTTATTTTTTCCAGGAAAGAAAAATAAGAGAGTATTCAGCACTTCAAAAAAGAATTGTATCAAATGCAATTTCTCAGCTTCAACCTGGAGGATCATTTGTCTATATCACTTGTTCGGTATTTAAAAAAGAAAATGAAGAAGTGGCGATGTATATAAAAGAAGACTTCCATTTGAGATTAAAACAAATGGAAGTCTTAAAAGGGTATGATAAAAAAGCTGATTCGATGTTTGTGGCAGTGTTTGAAAAAGAATTATAATCTTATAAATTCGGCCGTGCCGATCAACACATTTTTATTGTAAACATTGATAATGTATTTTCCTCTTGGCAGTTTGCCTATAGAAAGATCAATGATCTTTTTGCCAGAACCTTTTGATTCCTGTAATCGTTGTACTAACCTTCCATTCATATTATAGACAAGGATCGGCATGCTTTGGATAGCATCTGGTGTTTCAATTATTACAGTAGCAGTGCTTCCGGTGGAGGGATTCGGCCGAACTGATATAACTCCGCTTGTAACAACACAAGAAGATGCAATGTTAGCATTTGTAGTATCAATGTAAACAGCGGTAAATGTAGCAGCAGTTGTATCGGTGATTTGCCTTATACGGTATGAGAAAATTCCCAAAGAACCTGTTGCAAGCGTATTAACGAATTGATAGTTATGCGCAGCTAATGAAATACCAGTAGTTGCAGGAAGTTCGCCAATCTTTGAAAAATTTGTTTCACCCGGCGCCTTTCTTTCTATCTCATATTTCATGGCCCCATAATCAGTGCTTGACCAGTTGACAGTGACGGAACACCCATTTATTGTAGTTGATGAAGTGGCTGTGTTAATTAAATAATTTGCGAAACATAGATCAATGATGTTAACGGTAACACTCTGGAGATAAACACCGACAAAGGATGCAGAGGCAGTATCAATTATCTGGCGTATGCGATAGGTGATCATTCCCGAAGGAGAATTAATAATTGTATTATTGAACGAATAGCTGTGTCTTGAGATAACATTTCCTGGTTGAGCTGGCATATCAGCTATTTTGGTAAAAACTGGCTCGCCTGGAAGTTTTCTTTCTATTTCATATCTCATAGCGCCATTATCCTTGCTAGACCAGTTTACGGTTGCTGTGCAATTATTAATAGTGGCAGTTGAAGTTGAAGTGTTCACTAAAAAATCTGAGAAGCATCCACTGGCAATGCTTACAGCGGTCGTGTCAATATAAACAGCCGTAAAGGATACTAACGCTGTATCTATGATTTGACGGATACGATAAGAAACGGATCCCGAAGGAGAGTTAATGATTGTGTTACTAAACTGGTAACTATGAATAGCCAGAAGATTACCCGGCTGTGGAAACAGTTCACCAACTATTGTATAGGTCGACTGGCCCGGAAGTTTTCTTTCTATTTCATATTTCATGGCTGAAACATCTTTACTGATCCACGTGACAGTAGCTGTGCATGTATCAATAGTTGACGTGGAAGTAGCAAACTCTGTAAGTAATTTTCCAAAAGCAGCTTGCAGATCGGGAATGCCATAGCCAATTCTATCGTCAGGTGTAGCAGCAATGCTTCCTGCTTCACGCAATGCTCTTACAATTCTCATGTTATTAACTTCAGGAAAAGCCTGCCAAAGAATAGATGATAGGCCAGCCATATTGGGACAAGCAAAAGAAGTTCCGCTGCCGGTAACAACTGTGTTAGCTATTGATTGAACCATTGCATTAACACCTATTGAAGCAACATCAGGTTTTACTTGTCCATCACCCGATGGGCCATAACTTGAGAATGATCCGACAGCTCCAGTTGTATTTACTGCTCCTACTGCAAGAACGCTATCCCCATCTGCAGGTGTCATAATATAATGCCACGCAGTACCGCCTTCATTTCCTGCGGCAGCTACAAATAAAATTCCTTTTTTAGCTGCAAGGTCTGCGCCAATTGCAGCAATGGTTGTATTGCCATTCATTTGCGAATATGTATGATTGAATGAAGCATCATCAAATTCTGAATATCCTAATGAAGCAGAAATCACATCAGCACCGGCACTATCTGCTCTTTCCATTCCACATACAATATTGAATTCTTCAATCGGATATTCACTGTTCACATCTTCAGTACGATACAACATGAAATTTGCTTTTGGCGATTTGCCTATAAATTGACCGGGAATATTTGCGGCTATAGTTGACAAACATTGCATACCATGCGGATGATCGTCAGAAACAGTTGTATTGTTAGAATAAAAATCCCAGGTATCCAGTACCTGGTTATTTATAATGATACTGTCCATTGCATCAAGCGTAGCATAGTTAAAAAAGCCGCCGTCAAGAATGGCTATCGCGATTCCTTGTCCACGCATTCCTATATTATGCAAAAATTGTCCTTTATGCAGATTGATCTCAGCAAGAGAGCCTGTTCCATAATTAAAAAAATCAGTTATACCAGTTTCAAGTTTACCATCAAGCACTATTGCATCACGAGCTACTTTATTTCCAAATGCTGACAGGTGGGTATTGTCACCCAATAATACATCTGGATTATTTGCTAGATCAGTATAAGCCCTTCTTATATATTTTAATGGATAGTTTGCAGCAAGCCATGTGTCCATTGCTGCCTGTGACGCAGATGTTTCATAAAATGAAGTAAAGTAAACATCTATTCCGTAAGAGGTGAAAAAATCATACAGTTCAGTAAGATTTGCCTGCCATGTTCCTGAAGAAATTCCGAATCTTATATCATTTGAAACGCATATTAAAATCTTCTTCGGCTTAATGAAGTTTACAACCTCCCATTTATTACTAAGAAGATCTGCTGTTGTATTCCCTACTCCACTATTTGCATAAACTTGTCCGTAATTATTCTTAAGTAATGCAACAAGACTTTCGTTTTGGTAAGTTGATTTTGTAAACTTAGAATCGCCAAATAAATATAAATAAACATCTGGATTTTTAACTTGCTTGCTTGAATATTTTAACTGATGCAGAAAAACCCTGCCACCTTTTTGTGTAATAGCAATATGGCCAATGCCATGCTTTATTTGCGTTCCTATATATGTATAACTAAGGGTAACCCAATCTGAATTATCAGTTAAGTTCCTTGCTGAAAGTGTTACCGTGTTTTCATAGGTTTCTAACTTAATAAGTATTGAATCGCCAACATCTATGCTTGGCACTTTAGCTGCTGAATGAGTTATAATTGACAATAAACCCACGGGTCCGGGTACGTTACCGGTTAAAAATAGCCTGCCAAGATTATCACCCTGGCCACCATATAACCATGCTTCCACAGAATATCCTTCCTTACAATAAACCGAAAGCCCTACACCATATTCTGCAATAGTATCATAAGATATAATGGCTTCAGCAGTTAGAACATCTAAAGAAGTAACACTATCAATTTCTATTCTTGGATAGATACCTAAACCTGGTGGCGGCGAACTTGCCGTTGACATATCAATCTTTAACTTGCTATCCACGAAAGTATAAGTAGCACCGCCCCACGAACTCATTCCAACTGTATCTGTCAATGCTGTTTTTACAAATATGTCACCAATGGGATTATAAGGTTGGTCCGCAATAGTTATTTTCTCAGTAGTAATATTCTGCGTTCGTGCCGCTATCGGCGCAACTGATTGTACAAATGATAATCCATTAATAGTTGTGATGGCATTTGGATCCGAAGTTTGAATTGAAACACTATTTTGCCATTTGGAAATATTTAATACCGTAACGTTTGGAACATTTCTTATTTGAGTAATGTAAGAAGGTGTTACCGGCATATCAGTACTATCAATCGCAATGCCATATCTTGTTCTTCTGTCAATAGCTCTCTGCGATAAATAGGTTGTAGGAGTTGAAAGTGAAAAGCCGTTGCCGTCTTTATTTTTAAACTTTATTACATAACGGGTGAACTGCGCACTTGCTTCGGCAAAAAGCAAACAGCTTCCAATAAGTACAATGATCAGTTTTTTCATTCAGGACGACTTTTAGTCCTTCCAAAAATACTAATTAATAAGGAAGGTTAATTATGATCGATCATCCACATCTTAATGCCAAAACCAGTTTTGAAACCGGCAGTACTCGGAGGAGAGCCTGGCGCCGGAGGTTGATATTCCCACAATATATAATCACGGGAAACAAGACCGATAGTCTTCGCAAATTTATCTGAAGCCAATGTTCTGTACCCGGGTTGTGAGAGATTTGTAACGGGAGCATTGATCGATTCATCTATTTGAAAAACGGTGTACACATCGGAGATCGGTCTACCACCAATGGTTGTGGTGTTGTCGAATTGATCGATACTATAATCCCATTCATTCATGTTGTCATCATTGAAGAAAGTAAAAAGAGAAGCATAGGGATCATCTGACAAATATTTATTTCCTTTCCAGTCAGTATTTAATTTAAATGGCAAGTGAAGTTTTATAAATCGAAGATTATCTTCAATAATTTCTGCTTCGTTAGCAAGAGGAGTAATAAAATAAGTTCCATTTTCAACCCATGGCTGGTTGCCTAAAGAATCACGCAGGTAACGAATGATGCGATAGCTTGGTCTTCCAAGATTGTCTGGAATTTGCGCATCTACCACATGTTTTACCTGGTATCTATGCGTTTCTTCTACAGTACCAAAATTTGTAAAAACCGTTGAGTCCAACCTGTAAGTGATATACTTGCCAACAACCAAAGGCAAATAATCAGCAATCGCTTCTGTCTTAAATTCTTCAGTTTCTTTTTCGCAGGAGGTAACCAAAAAAAGAAAGCTAGACACAGTTAAAATTAGTATTAGGTTCTTCGATCTCATAAGATTGTTGATCAATAAGGGTACTTTAGATTTATAATGAAACCAACGGCGGTTCAAAACTAAAAACAAAAACCGGGAACTACAATTTCCCGGCTTTTTTAACGGCTTTTTAGTGAGATTATTGTCTGAACCTCAGCTTGTAAAGCCTATTCTAAGTGTTTAAACTCAATATTCTATTACCTCAACGCTCCTGATTGTATAATTCCACCCCCTAATACGTCGTCGCCTTCATAAAATACAGCGCTTTGGCCGGGAGCAATTCCTTTTACATGCTCATAGAATTTAACCTTCATGGAACCATTTTCAGGATAGATATTTGACAACGCACCTTTATCCTTGTAACGGATCTTTGTTGTTGCTTCCATTCCGGGAGTAAGGAGATCGTATTTGATCAAATTTAATTTGCCTACTAACATTTCATTTTGCTCAAGATCTTCTTCATCGCCTAAAACAACTGTATTACTATCTGGATCGATCTTCGTTACAAACACCGGACGACCAAGTGCAATATCCAAACCTTTGCGTTGGCCAATTGTATAAAAAGGATAGCCTTTATGTTTACCTAAAATAGTTCCATTCTTATCAATGAAATTTCCGCCATCAACTCTTTCTTCTAATCCTTCAACATTTCTTTTTAAGAAACCGCGATAGTCATTATCTGGAACAAAACAAATTTCGTAACTCTCACTTTTCTTTGCGAGTTCAGGATAGCCATAATCAAAAGCCATTTGACGGATCTCTGTTTTTCTATAAGGTCCCAATGGTAATATTGTTCTGCTCAAAAGATCTTGTTGCAATCCCCACAATACATAACTCTGATCTTTTGTATCATCAACAGCTTTACTCACAATAAATCTTCCGTTATCATGCTGACGGATCTTTGCATAATGACCTGTTGCAATAAATTCACAATTCAATGCATCTGCTCTTTTTAATAATGCTCTCCATTTAATATGTGTATTGCAAAGCACACATGGATTCGGCGTACGGCCGGCTAAATATTCATCCACAAAATTCTCGATGACAAATCCACCAAACTCTTCGCGGATGTCGAGGATATAATGAGCAAAGCCATGTTCAACGGCAGCTTGTCTTGCATCATTAAATGAATCCAGGTTACAGCAACCGGTTTCTTTTTTACTTCCGCCACTAGCTGCATAGTCCCATGTTTTCATAGTAATGCCCACTACTTCATACCCTTCGTCATGAAGCATCAATGCAGTAATGGTACTGTCAATACCACCGCTCATTGCCACCAAAACTTTTCCTTTTTTGTTCATAAAAAATGAAGCTGCAAATATACGCTGAATTTGCCTGTTGGCCGGTTTCGAAATTTGTAATAATTAACCGAAACATTAAGTTAGAAAATTGCTGAAATACTTTATTTTCAATGTCCAAAAACTACCCACCCATTGTGAAGATGCAAGCCCTTTTTATAATTGCTTTTATTTTCTCCATTCAATTTCTACCTGCTCAAACTGCAGACTTAGATCCTGGAAAATGGGCTGCAGAATTAAGTAAAAAGGATCGTAGTGTATACGATAGTTTGCCTGGCCTGATATCAAAATTGCAGAAGCTTGACAGTCTGCAAACTTTTCAATTTATAGATGAGTTGGCTGAAAAGGGAAGATCAAAAGGGGATCATTTCAAGGTGTTTTTCAATAGTGTAAAGGCCCGCATGATCTTTTACAAATGTTACTACGAGTTTCAGCGGGTTGGAAAAGTGCCTGTCAATATAGACTGGGTCAAACAACAACTTATAACGCTATATTCTTCTGCAATTGACATTGCTTACCGATCAGAAGATGATATGTTGGTGGCATATGTGAGCTATGTTTATGGAAGTGTTATTATGCTTTTTGGAGAAGTTGGGCTTTCTGTTATGTATGCAAAGAACGGTATCGATCTTTATGAAAAACTTTCATACCCCGTCGGGCCAGCGCAATACCAGTTCCTCGCAGAGCTGCTTTACAGGGTAAGAGAGTACGATGAATCTATCCGCTATGGCAAGAAGGCAATAACTACCTGGCAAAGTTTCCCCACCGAATTCAAATCATATACGGTAAGCTGCATGAATACGGTTGCATTAGGTTATCACCGACAGCAGGTATATGATTCGGCATTGATCTTTTATAACCAGGCATTGAACCTTGCTAAACAAATAAAAGATACCGTGTGGACAGGGATCGTTTCGGGAAATATGGGACAGATATTTTATTCTCAGGGGAAGTATGATACAGCGTATGCATTATTAAAAGGAGATTATAATGCCAGTAAGGCAAAAGGTTACTTTGACAATGCCGGCAATTCATTGCAGTGGGCTGCAAGAACTAACCTGGCATCGGGTAATAAGGCGATGGCTTTAGCTGAAGTAAGAGAGGCATTTCAATTATTAAAACAGTGGCCGGATGCAAATTATTTAAAGAATACCTATTATACTGCCACGCAAATATTCAGAGAAATGGGTAATTATGATAGCGCCTTTTATTATAATAATCTTTGGTCCCGGATCAATGATTCACTTGAAAAAGTAGTAGCCACCAGCAGCTTGGCTATTTCAAAAGCAAGACTAAATGATGAAACAAGCCGCTATAATATTCAAAATCTGAATAAGGAAAAACGATCGCAACTTCTGCTCAGGAATATCATCATTGCGGCGATCGTTGTTCTATCCCTCTTTATCGTACTTGCAGTAAACAGGCAGCGCTTAAAAGAAAAATTAAAAACAGAAAAAGCGGAACAGGAAAAACTGCGCATGGAACAGGAGAAATTAATGATGCAGCAGGAAGCTGCGTCGGCTAAAGATCAATTAAAGATGTTTACCGAAAACATCATCGAGAAAACAAACCTGATCGAAAAACTTGAATCACAGATAAAGGGTAAAGAAACCACTTCGGAACAACATTTAATTATTTCAGAGCTTAGCCACCAAACGATCTTAACGGAAGAAGACTGGAGCAAGTTCAAATCTCTTTTTGAAAAAATCTATCCCGGCTTTTTTATAAACTTAAAAGAAAAATTCCCCGACATTACTTTGGCCGAACAGCGGATGGCGGCACTTACCCGTTTGCAATTAACGCCAAAACAAATGGCTTCCATGCTTGGTATATCAGTTGACAGTGTACACAAAACCCGTCAGCGTCTTCGTCAGCGGCTACGTATAGATCCGGAAAGCAGTCTTGAAGAAATAATGATCAATATTTAATTCTCCATTTTTATTAGTTCAACTTACTGAAGATGAATTTGTATTCATCGGCTGTCAGTTTTTTGTCGCCCTGTTGTCAGCATTTTGTACAGTGCATGTCAGTCTATTGTCGGCTTTAAAAATAGGAAACCGTTCTCGCCGGTTCTAATTTCCTGCCTGATGATTTTAAGCATGCGAAATACCAAAACAAAAATTTTTTTCATCGTGGTCATGATCGTCGCCCTGTTGTTGATCCTGGTTGTTATCAAAGTTTTTGATAAAAGAATTCAGAAGATAGAATCAACACAGCAGGTGCGGTAGATCAATTAAGTAAACAAAAAACTGAAATCACCGATCAAATTTTTTTTATGAAACTTCATTACCTGACTAATCTGCGCTTTAGCAATCTGGTTAAAACCTTATTCTTTTTATTTAGTAGTTTATTATTGACGGTAATGCTTGTGCAGGCACAAACACCTCTTCCAACAGGACACAACAATATTTTCACATCAACCTACATAGATTATATAATTCCTTACGGGATCAAGGAAGTTAGAATAACGTTGACGGGTGGTCATGGGGGAAACGCAAAAGCAGATGCCTGCACAAAAACTGGTGGCAGGGGCGCCAAAATCTCCGCCAGATTTTTAGTTGGAGAGATAACATGTGCAGGCAACACCTATTTGCTTAAACCCGGCGGAACATTACGACTTATATATGGCGGTGATGGACAACATGACCAGTCTTACGGTGACGATACATATGGGACTGGTGGCGGTGGTGCAGCTGCTTTATATCTTGCTCCAGATGCCTCCCAGTGGGTTCTTCTTCTGGTAGCTGGTGGCGGTGGTGGTGCAGCTGCTTCCGACGGACTTATTGATAATGAGTGTTTAGGTTTTGATGGAAAAAATGCAGAGTTGGGTGAATCAGGTGGTAATGGTGCTGGCAACAATTTTGGTGGTGGTGGTTCAAGTGGGAATGGAGGAGGAGCAGGTGGAATAATTGATGGTGATGGTGGTGGTGGTGGCGGCGCTTATACAGATGGTGCCGATGGTACCATCAGTGGAATAGGAGGCGATAAAGGTGGAACAATTGGTGGTAATGGAGGAATCGCATCAAATGGCAAAATCCGTCGGGGTGGATTTGGTTTTGGAGCTGGCGGTTCAGGAGTCATTTCAGGTGGTGGGGGTGGTGGTTATTCAGGTGGGGGTGGTGGAGGTATGGATGTATATACACCCGGCGGTGGTGGTGGCGGTGGCAGCTATGTGATCCCGGGGGCATTGGATGTAACTAAGAACCACAATGCTTATGATTTTAGCACAAATACGGTTTCCGGTACTTTACCTGTTGTAAGAATTTATGTAAAGAAAGATGCCGCAGGATCAAATGATGGCAGTTCCTGGGCTAATGCATTTCAAAATTTGCAAGACGCACTGAGTGATGCGTTGCTTAATGCATGTGCATCGGAAATATGGGTGGCTGCGGGTACTTATTATCCGGATGAAGGAAGAGGGTATACTGATAACAACAGGAACCACTCTTTCAAAATGAGATCAGGTGTTTTTGTGTATGGTGGCTTCGCGGGTAATGAAACAGATCTATCACAGCGGAATTGGTTTAACAATAAAACTTATCTCAGCGGCGATCTTTTGCAAAACAACACTGAACATAACAACGCACAATTCTTAAATTATGCTGATAATGCATATCATGTTGTCAGAAGTCAAAACACTGATAACACGTCGGTATTAGACGGCTTCTATATACAATCAGGTAATGCTGACGTAGTCAATGTAAACGGATTTGAGGAAGAGGATAGTGGCGGAGGTATATACATGAGTAACTCAACAATGACAGTGGTTAACTGTGAAATATCTTTTAACCACGCATACCAGGGCAGTGGTATTTACCTGATTACAAGCTCACCACTTATATTGAATTGTTATATTAAAAGTAATAAGGCGATCTCTGGTGGTGCCGGTATTTATAATAACACGAATTCTTCAGGACGCTTTTATAATTGTGTTTTCCATTCAAACCAGGTGGGCACTACAACACCTGCTGGTGGTGGTGGTGGCGCTATTGTAAATTATAACAACTCCAGCCCGGATTTTGTAAACTGCACGGTCAGTGGAAACGACGCAAAAACAGGAGGAGCAGTTTACAATCTTACTAATGCACACCCCAACTTTTACAATACAATTATCTGGAACAACAAATCAGTTCTCACAGTACCAATATCAACCGATGGTAGTTCGTCGATGGGCTATTTTCATTGCCTTATCCAGGGTATTGATCTTTCCGCTTCTAACGGAAATCTTGATGGTTCGAATATTGACAATAGCCCCTTCGAGGAAGATGTTGATCTGGACCAAACACCATTTCCAACTGGTAATTTGCAATTAAAAACTTGTTCTCAGGCCATTGATAAAGGCGGTGCGTATTTTGATCAGGCATTTGATGTGATCGGCAATTTAAGGATCGTAAATAATCAAATTGATCTGGGTGCTTTCGAAAAACAGGATCCGGGATATACTTATTACCAGGATCTGGATGGCGATGGATTGGGCAATCTTGACATAACCTATGTTGGCTGTACGCCTCCAGCAGGTTATGTATTAAATGGAGATGATTGCACCGATGGGCCAGGTGCTGATCCAACTATTTTGTATGTGAATACGAATTCCCAGGGTTTGAATAATGGATCATCCTGGGACAATGCCTACACTAAGCTGCAAGATGCATTAAAGAGAGCAAGAAATTGTAGCAGTGTAACAGCGATTTGGGTTGCAAAAGGAACCTATTATCCCGATGAAGGAAATGGTATCATCAATAATGATCGTGCTGCTTCCTTTATAATGAGAAACGACCAGGCAATTTATGGTGGATTTAACGGCAATGAAACACAATTAAGTGAACGAAACTGGAGCACTAATGAAACAATTTTGAGTGGTGACATCGATCAAAATGATGGACCCGGTTTTATCAACAATTTTAAAAATAGTTACCATCTTGTTCTGAATAATCAAAATGGGCTCAACAACACGGCCATCCTTGATGGTTTTGTAATTACTTCAGGACTTGCAGATCTTAATGATGGTACATCAACCAGTGGGGCGGGTATTCTAAACAGGAATGCATCGCCAGCAATATATAATTGCAAGTTCACAAATCATATCGCTGCGTTCGGCGCTGCTATTACTAATTTAAATGCATCGTCAGTTCTTATTACCAATTGCGTTTTTGAAAACAACCGAGCCAATAGAGGTGGGGCAATAACAAATATCTTATCCGCAGCGATCATTAAAGGATGCAGTTTTGCTAACAATATAAGCTATGGTATTCCTCAAACGTTTCTGGGTGGAGGCGCTGTAGATAATCAATCGGGTAATGTGAGCATTGTGAATTGCCGGTTTACGGAGAATTCAGCCCTGATTGGCGGAGCTATTTCTAATGTAGGCTCTGCTATCGCTACAATCACCAATTCGGTTTTCATGGAAAATATTTCGCAGGTATATGGTGGGGCTATATTTAACTATAGTACTTCCAGAGCAAAAATTGTGAATTGTAGTTTCTACAAGAATAATGCAGTTTTATCCGGCAACACCGTAGCAAATGGCCTAAAGTCATCTTTTAATGCTGTCAATTCTATTTTTTGGGGACACTTTAATCAATTTATCACTGAGCCTGACAGTAAGGACACCGTTACTTATAGTATAGTACAAACGGGACTTGGTGTTCTCTACCCTGGCATTGGTAATTCGAATAAGGATCCATTATTTGCAGATCCTATTATTGGTGATCTGCAACTCACGTTAAATTCTCCTGCCTTACATAAAGGAAGCGATGCAGCTAATAATGAGTTGACAGATATTGCCGGTAATCCACGTAAACGTTTCCAGATAGATATGGGAGCTTATGAACTCCAGTTAGTATGCCCGGAAACTCCTATTTTTTATGTCAAAAAAAATCCCAACGGTCCGAATGGTTTAAATAATGGGACATCTTGGGCAAATGCTTTTTCTAATTTACAAGATGCGCTGGCTGCTTTGTCAGATATATGTCCGAGCGTTACCCAAATATGGGTAGCCAAAGGTGTATACTATCCTGATGAGGGTGGCGGTAAAACAGATAATGATCGTGGTGCATCATTTGTAATGAAAAATAATATTGCAATATATGGCGGTTTCAATGGTGACGAGACAGAGTTGAGTCAACGCAACTGGAAAACGAATGTGACTATTTTAAGCGGAGATATTGATCAGAATGATGATCCATCAATACCTGTTACTGAATTATCTACTCATCCTACAAGATCAAATAACAGTTTACATGTTGTTGTATCAAGCAGTGCGGTTCTTGACGGATTTACTATAAGCGGAGGCGCCAGTGACGATAATGGCGGCGGAATATATAACAGGTTTGCATCTCCGTATATCGCAAACTGCATTTTAACAGGAAATTCAGCACTTTTTGGCGGCGGCCTCTATAATCTGGAGAGTTCACTAACAATGATTAATTGTATAGTATCAAAAAACCTGGCGTTGATTGGTGGAGGTGTATATAATAGAAGCCCGTCGGCAATTACGGAATTTATTAATTGTGATATTGTATATAACCGGGCTGGATCTGGTGGTGGGGCAATGAGAAATGAATTTAACAGTCCCAGTGTTCTGACTAATTGTATTGTTTGGGGTAATAACAGTTTTGAAGGAAACGCAAGTACGATTACTTATAGTATTGTTCAGGGTGGATTTGAAGGCGAAGGAAATTTAAATGTGGATCCATTGTTTGTAAATGCCGCAGACCTAGACTTTCATCTTCAAATTAATTCTCCGGCACGGGATGGCGGCAATGATGATGCAAATAATAGTGCCTATGATCTTGGTGCTGACCCCAGGAAATATGGCGTGATCGATATCGGTGCTTATGAACTCCAGGTAGATTGCCTGGGGCCTGTTTTATATGTCAAGCAAAACCCCGATGGCCTGAATGGTTTAAATAATGGGACCTCCTGGGCAAATGCCTTTTCTAAATTACAAGATGCGCTGGCAGCTGCTGGCCCGAATACATGTGTCAAGGAAATTTGGGTAGCCAAGGGTGTATACTATCCTGATGAAGGAAGCGGCATGACCGACAATGCCCGCGATGCGGCTTTCATAATGAGGAACAATGTTGCTATTTATGGTGGCTTTGATGGAACCGAAACATTACTGAGTCAGCGTAATTGGAGTAATAACGTAACGATACTAAGTGGCGATATCGACCAAAATGATGGCGTTGATTTTGCAAACTATGACGGGAATAGTTATCATGTCATCTTCAATAATTCTAATGGCTTAACTGCGACAGCCATACTTGATGGCTTTACTATTATTGGAGGTAATTCAGATGGGGACGGTGGCGGGATGTATAACAAAGGCCCTATCTCACCTTCTATAAAGAACTGTATATTTTCAAAAAACAACGGTGAACGTGGTGCCGGGATCTTTAACGACTCCGACTTTCGCAATTCCTCCTCGATTTCGGTAACTAATTGTGTCTTTTTTAAGAATAGCACACCTATCAATAGCCCAAATATCAATGGAGGTGCCCTTTACAGCATTTTTACTCAAACGGTAACAATAACAAATTGTAGCTTCTTTGGAAATTCCACTGGTGATGTTAAAGGTCACTTGTCTAATTCAATCTTAGATAACTGTATCTTATGGAGTAATAACAATAGCGAAAACAGTAATGTAAGTGTAAGTAACAGTATTGTAAAAGGTGGTTATCCTGGCGCCGGCAATCTTGATTTGGATCCTCTTTTTGTAAATCCGTCTATCGGTGATCTTCGCCTCAAACCAGGTTCACCTGCCATTAATGCCGGAAATGATAATGCTAATGATGAGGCTTTTGATCTGGCGGCTAACCAACGTAAAAATGGTGTAATCGACATGGGGGCTTACGAGTTTCATACTCCTGTTTGTGATGAAATAGCTCCTGCATTTACTGGCAGCTATGAAGATATAACTCTTGCTTGTAATCCGGCAAATCCTGATGGTTCATTGGGAACTGCTACAGCTACTGACGCAAGTGGTACTGTAACTATTACTTCACAAGATGGCTCTGTTGTGTCTGACGGATGTAACCGCTCAAAAACAAGAACATTTACTGCAATAGATGGATGTAACAATTCATCTACAACATCTCGTACTGTAAGATGGATCGCAGATGTAACTCCTCCTGCATTCACCGGCAGCTATGGCGATGTTATTCTTGGATGTAACCCGGCTGATCCTGATGGTTCATTAGGTACCGCTACTGCAACTGATGTTTGTGGTGCTGTAACTATAACCTCATCTGATGTTCCTGTTGTAAGTGATGGATGTAACCATTCAAGAACAAGAACATTCACTGCAACTGATGGATGTCTCAATACTACTACAACATCCCGTACTGTAAGATGGATCGCTGATCTTACTCCTCCTGCATTTACCGGTACTTATACTGATGTAAATCTTGGGTGTAACCCGGCTAATCCTGATGGTTCATTAGGTACTGCTACTGCAACTGATGTTTGTGGTGCTGTAACAATAACATCATCTGATGGAGTTGTGGTGAGTAACGGATGTAACCGTTCAAGAACAAGAACATTCACTGCAACCGATGGATGTCTCAATACTTCTGCTACTTCCCGTACTGTAAGGTGGATAGCAGATATAACTCCTCCATCATTCACTGGCTATTATAACGATGTAAATCTTAATTGTAACCCGGCTAATCCTGATGGTTCACTCGGTACTGCTACTGCAACGGATGGTTGTGGTGCTGTAACTATAACCTCATCTGATGGTGCTGTTGTAAGTAATGGATGTAACCGTTCAAGAACAAGAACATTCACTGCAACTGACGGATGTCTCAATACTTCTACAACATCACGTACTGTAAGATGGATCGCTGATCTTACTCCTCCTTCATTCACTGGCAACTATGGCGATGTAAATCTTAATTGTAACCCAGCCGATCCTAACGGTTCATTGGGTACTGCTACTGCAACTGATGTTTGTGGTGCTGTATCGATAACATCATCTGATGGTGCTGTTGTAAGTAACGGATGTAACCGTTCAAAAACAAGAACATTCACTGCAACTGACGGATGTCTCAATACTGCTACAACATCCCGTACTGTAAGATGGATATATGATGTAACCCCACCAACACTTGTCTGTGCTAAAACAGGCACAGTTACAAAAAGTACTAATGCAGGTTTGTGCACTTATGCGGTTTATGGAAATGAATTCAATCCAACTGCATCGGATGTTTGTTCAACTTCATCACTTGCATGGAGCGTAAGTGGCGCAACGGCAACAGATGGTAGTGGGTCGATGAATGGAACACAGCTGAACTTTGGTATCAATACGATCAAGTGGACCGCGACTGACGGTTGTGGCAACACATCAACATGCTCTTTCATTGTTAATGTAAATAAGGTAACAACTACAACATTACTTGTTGTTTCTACAACACCGGCTTCAAATCCTGTGACACAACAATACAGTGATAAGATAACTTGCATTGCTACAGTTACTCCTGCTAATTGTACAAATGCAGGACCAATAGGTGGAACAGTTACATTCAAGATCGTAAATGCACAGGGAACAGTTGTATTAGGATCGGCTCCAGTTGCATCAGATGGAACAGCAACATTAACTGCTGCTTTATTAGAGAATCAGTTTTATCCTGGAGCAACTAATTTGTTGCCAAGCAATGGCCCATTAAAACCAGGCAATAAAACAGTAACTGCAGAATACAGCGATACTGATCCGGATTACATTGTAACTAATCCAACAGCAGCGCCACTTGCTATTACTTGTGAAGATGCAGATATCACTTACAATGGATTGAATTATTTCGGAGCAAATCCGAACACTAAGGAGGGTACAATAACAGTATCGGCATTTGTTCTGGATGCAAACGATGTTCCTGCCCAGGCAAGAGGCGATATAAGAAATGCAACAGTGACTTTCAAAGAAGGGAGCAGTGCTGGCACAGTGATAGGAGCATCAAATATCCCGGTAGGATTAGTGAACCCAAGTAATTTCCAGGAAGGAATTGTAACGACGAACAAAACTTACCAGCTGACAACACAGGAGGTCAGCTATGGTGGTAAGATCGTTGACGTTTGGGCTGGCGTTAATAATTACTATTGTGGTGAAGTGGCAGAAGTGGTGCCTGTATGTTTATCATTACCGGGTGGTGATTTTGTAACCGGTGGTGGCTGGATAAAAATGCTAAACTCTGAAGGATCATATGCTGGTACTGATGATAAAAAAATGCATGCAGCTCTTGTATTCAAATGGAACAAGAGTAATAAGAACCTGCAGGGTAATGCAACGATAGTTTATAAACGTGTAGTTAACGGTGTGCAGAAAGTTTACCAGGTCAAGAGTAACAGTATTACATCTATGATCGTAAACAATGTGAATGATGCAGGAATAGCAGTAACAACAGGTGCTACCTATAGAATGGCTCAAATTGTTACAAAGGCAAACTTCAGGGACCTTACGGATCCGGATTTCCCGGTAACATTATTTGGTAATCTAACGTTGACGATCACTGCTTGGGAATCAATCGCTGTAACAGATGGTTCTAAAGATAGGATCAGTGTTCAATTGATGGGTTCAGGCAGCCAGGGTTTGCTTTTCTCAAGCAATTGGTTAAGTGGTGCAACACAGTGGCAGCAAATAGGCGGTGGTAAGATGCGGGTTCGTAATCCATCAGCAGAAATACCATGTACAAATTGTTCTGGCTCCGGAATAACTGCAAAGACTGGTGAAGTTGATAAAGCAACTGAAACTATCCCGGCAACTGAAGATCTGAAAGTGACTGTGATGCCAAACCCAAGTAGTACAAATTTCAGAATTGTTGTAAACAGTAATGATCTGAAAGAGCCAGTGAAATTATTTGTAACAGATATGCTTGGTAGAGTGGTTGAAACAAGGATCACAAATGCCGGACAAACAATAACGATTGGCGATAAGTATATAAGTGGAACCTATGCAGTAAGAATAATGCAGGGTCGTAAAACTAAACAACTTTCATTGATAAAACTTTCTGATTAACCAGGTACAGGCTTTGATTAAACTGCCCCGTTTTTCGGGGCAGTTTTTTTATCGCTGGGAGTTGAATTATTATTAAAAAAAATTAACAGGTTGAGATCATAAAATATCGATCCCGAAAATGTAGGATAGCTTACCCTATAAATTGGCGAAAGAAATGAGAAAGCCGTAGCAATTGCCACGGCTTCTTTTTTGCTAGACGTCCTGCAAAGGTCTAACTAGCTTTTTTCAATTATTTCTATCATTTCCATTTCATCATTCACTACTTTAATTACTTTCCAGTACTTATCGTCTTGAATTTTTACAACATACGCAATCTGGTTATTGACATGAACTTCGGTGATATGAAATATGCTGTAGTCGTAATAATTTGAGCGGATAATATGACGGATAGACACGGGTAACCTGTTCTCATAATAGTATTTAATTGTGGCGAGGAAATCTCCTTTTTTAGTGTAGAATACATGGGTCCTAATGCTATCCTTTGTAAAACTGGCAAGGAACTCACTATCCGTTTCATACCACTTTACATTGGTAATGTCTTCATGTCTTTTCACAAAATCCCTGACTGCTTTTATGTTGATATCGTTTAAGAATGTTTGTCGCTCAGGCTGTGGATTTTCCTTAAGCGGATGAATGGCTACAATGATTGCCTGGTTTTCAGATCGTGAGCTGGGCTGAATATTTTGCGAAAAAACAGATTGTGTAGCTGCAATAACTACAAGTGTTGATAAAATAATTTTCATGGTTTTTGGTATTAGAAAGTGTATAATAGATTTCAATACCAAATTAGAATATGAAAAAGGGCAATACCAGTACGATTGTACCAGTTGCGGAAAATGGAAAACCATCGGGGAATTATGCCGAACAAATGCTTTTAAAAGGTGGAACTACTATCACCTACCCGGTTGTAATTTTTGAAGAAGGATGTCTTTTTTGGTCCGGGATACATCTACTGAAGTGCCATCACTCATAACCAGGTAACCACCTTCTCCCCTTACATACTTGCTTATTTCATCCAGGTTGACAATATAAGAGTGATGTACCCGGAGAAAAGAATATTCCTCAAGCATTTCCTCTATATCTTTTAGTAATCTTGAAACAATGATTTTTTGATTATCCTTAAGGAGCAGCACAGTATAGTTGCGATCGGATGCACAGCTGATAATGGAATCAACAGAGATCATTTGCAGCCCTTCCATTGTAGGCAATGCAATTTTATTAATAGCAGAAGACCGGTGATCTAGTTTTTTGAATAAGATCTCCAATTGCTGAGGCAAAGGCGAAGTTGTATGCCTGCTGACTTTCTCTACGGCTTTTTTTAATTCTTCATGACTTACTGGCTTAAGCAAATAATCAAGTGCGCTGAAGCGAAAAGCTTTAATGGCATATTGATCATAGCCGGTGGTAAAAATCACCGCAAATGAAATAGCTGCAAGCTGCTCCAGCATTTCAAAGCCATTCATATGAGGCATTTCAATATCTAAAAAAACAAGATCGGGGTTAAGTTTTTTGATGGCTTTAATGCCGGCTTCTCCATTATCACATTGTTCTATCACCTGCACATTAGGGCAATATTCAGTTAATAATATGTGCATTGTTTTAATGCAATGAACTTCATCATCTATTATGATTACTTTAATCATGATGTTCAGGTATTTTGATCAGTACCTCAGTTCCTCCCGGACTTCCATCAGGTAATACAAGATCAGTTATGGTTATTGAAGTTTTATTTTGTTGATTCAACATGGCAAGGCGGTCTGTTGTAATACGCATACCCATTGATTTGTGAATCGATGTAGATCCGGCTTTTAATTCTGCAGTTTTTTTTCTCCCGATACCATCATCAGTTATTTTGTAGAACAATGTTTTGTTATCTGCATATACTTCGATCTCTAAATGACCCTTTTCTTTTTTATGCATCAAACCATGCCAGATGGAGTTTTCTGCATAAGGCTGGATGATAAGAGGAGGTACTTTTAAAATAGTGGTATCAATATCATCAGCGAGTGTAATTTTGTATTCAAATTTGTTATCAAAGCGCAACGATTCAAGTTCAAGGTATAGCTGAAGTGCTTCCAGTTCTCTTCCTAATGGAATTAGCACCTCCTGGGAATTTTGAAGAATCAATCTTATCAGCTTTGAAAACTTTGAAAGATATTCCGACGCTGCCAGGCGGTTGTTTTCAAGGATGAACATATTGATGGAGTTAAGGGAATTAAAAATAAAATGCGGATTCATTTGGGCACGAAGGGCCTGCATTTCAAGTTTGGTTTTCTGCTGTTGTAATTCAGCCAATTGTTTGTCATTTTCCCAACGATCCAACTGGCGACGGAATTTTTGATGCAGCCGCCATCTTATCAATCCATAAAACAGCACAACAAGACAAATACCTACTGGTATCCGGAACCACCAGGTACTCCAGAATGCCGGGCTGATGGTAAACGTTAATATTTTTTGAGGGCTATTGAATTCATTGCTTGAGTTTGAAGCCTGCATTATTAATCGGTATGAACCCTGCGGCAAACCTTCATACCTTATGGTATTATAAGCCGTGGTGAATTGCCAATCTTCATTTTTGGCAGCTCCTTCCAGTTTGTATCTTATATAACCTTTGCCCATTGAATAATAGTCAATGATTCCTGTTTCAATACTGACGTTGTTTTGATTATAGCGCAACGATAAGTCTTCCAGGAAATTTACTCCGATGGCAAGAGGGAATGGTTTTTTGTTAATAGACAAAGAATGGAGATAAACAGAAGAAGTAATATCTGAAGAATATCTTTCCGGATTAATTCGATCCAATCCCCCACTTCCCTTAATTAAATCTCGTCCTCCAAAATATAAATTTCCACTAATGTCAATCGCTCCCGGGCTAACCCAATCAAAGTATTGCTTTTGATAGCCATCTATTTCCGACATATCGGTGAAAATGCCGGTAGTGATATCAAGCCGTACGATCTGTTGCAAATCGTTGATGAACCAAAGATTTCCGCCATTATCTATCTGCATGTTTATTATTGAACCATTATACAAATCCTCAAGATTATAAGTTTTAATTATCCGAAAATTTTTGTCAGAATGAATCAATTCATATCTAAGCCCGACCCAGTGCGTTTGGTCTTTTTTGTTATACAACATGACTTTCCATTCCAGACTGTCAAGCGGGTGTGGTATTTTAATCCATTTTCCATTTATATTTTCAAAAGTGAAGTTGGGTGGAAGACTTCCATTTCTATCAAAATTTCTTAGAAATAGAAAACGGTTTTCTTTGAGCACTATTCTGCTAAAATTCTTTTTGAGGGGGAGAACCAGGTCTGCAAAAAGGCTACCATTCTTAATTTCAAAAAGGCCATATTTTGCATTAAATACAAGCAGGCCTTTTTTATAAGGGAGAGTAAGATATGAGTTAATCCTTATTGAGTCAAGTTGTTTAGATCCGTCACGGAATACAATGGGTCGGCATCTCCTGGTTTTAATATCCATTTCATATATAATTGTTTCGTAAACCTGCCGCATATCACCCACATTGAGCCAGGCTTTTTGGCGAATGATATCCATCTGTAAAGGTTTGATAGAATTTCCCCGGATGCCTGGCAGGTCTTTTTCACGCAACACTTCGAATTTATCTGTAGCGGGATCAAGAATATTTAGTCCGTCATCTGTTCCTACCCATATTTTGCCATCAACAGACGGGATGATGGTATGTATAAAACTGTTGCTTAATGAATCTTTCTTTTTGGGGTTAACGGTATAACGTTTAACAAATGGATCAAAAGGCAATAACTGATAAACTCCCCGATGACGGAAATACGATGTCCATATGATTCCATCACGGTCGCAATAGATATGAAGATTGCTATGTCCAATTTCCTCTTGCAAATCAGGATCTGAAAAAAGTTGTCTGCCACTTTCTGTTTTAGGATCATAAATAAGAATTCCTTTGGGGTAAGTGGCTAACCAGATTCTCCCACCTGTATCAATATCGATTCCTACAAAATCGCGGTAATCTTTTAACTTAATGAATTCATTCAATCCGTTAGTTTGCCGAAACTTTTTATCATGAAGGGAGAATTCCATGAGGCCATCACCGGTGTTGATCCAAATAGAATTTCTTTTACTGTCTAATCGCATAGCTTCGGCATAATGCCGGTGATTGGGATTATTTTTGTAACAGGGCCAAGTGTAAGACTGGCGTTTGCCATTGCTCAATGAAATTTGTAATATTCCCCCTAATCCATTTTGCGTGAATTTTCCTTCCAGCATCCATAAACAATTTAAAGCTGTATCAACAATGGCATAGACAGTTGCCGGAAAATTTCTTTGGATTTTGTCTAGCTCTGTAAGAATTGATATGGTCTTTTTTTTGAGAGAATAAATGTCATAGGCTACGATATGGATTCCTGATTCTAAGCAATACACATAATTCCTGGTAGACCAGAAAGGAATAACTGATCTGTTGGAGGTAAAGGAATCAATAGTGGTAACAAAATTGGTGAAAGTATCGGCCTTCATATCATATCTTGACAAACCCACCGCGGTTCCGATCCAAATATTGTGAAGGCTGTCTTCTTTTAATGCCTGGATTCCTCCGGAATTTATAGCACCCCGTTTATTTGGATTTGGGATCCATTTTTTAAAACTTGCCCCATCAAAGCGGCAGAGTTCACCCTCTGCACTTCCTATCCATAAAAATCCTTTGATATCTTTTATCATCACATTGTGAACATCAGAAGACAATCCATCCTTCACATTCCAATGAATGGCACGGTATTGATCAACATTTTTTTTCAGCTGCTGCGCAACGGAAACCAAACCAGTTGAAAAAACCAGTAGTAAGTGTGATATGGTTTTTGAAAGCTTCATGCTTTAGAATTCTCTCTTATGAATACTTCATATTATTCTATTGCTGGTATTTTAATAATTCGGGTAGGAAAAATAGGTTAGCCAAATCTTATTTTTAATTCTCTTTTTTTTAAATTAAATGAGTACGTAACGATATAAATGGGTGATTGGAGATTATCACATAGTAATTTACAAAAAATAAAAGGACAACTAACTTGCTTACCTGCTATTTTTGCGAATCCTCCTTACTTTCAAAATATAAACTGTTCGAAAATGAGAAAACTTTTGTTTGTCCTTTGTCTATTACTTATTGCAAATTCTTTCAATGCCCAGGATCTGAAATATTATTTACCTGATTCTTTTTCCTACAATCCTGCTATTCCAAAACCAAAAGATATTATTTACCATGAAGTAGGAGAGTGGCATATCACTCATGACCGCCTAGTGAATTATATGAAAGCGATCGCAACTGCTGCACCTGATAGGGTAAAGCTGGAAACAATGGGTTTAACTTATGAGGGCCGTCCACAGGTTTTATTGATCATCACTTCTCCAAAAAATCAGCAACGATTGGAAGAAATAAGACAGCAACATGTAAAGCTTACTGATCCTTCACAATCTTCATCAGCTAATCCCGACTTTGTCGGGATGCCCATAGTTGTCTGGATCGGGCATTCAATTCACGGAAATGAATCAAGTGGCGCCAATGCAAGTTTGCTGACAGCATATTATCTCGCAGCAGCACAGGGAAAGCAAATTGATGAGTTACTCGATAATGTCGTTGTGTTGTTCGACCCTTCATTTAATCCAGATGGGTTGCAAAGATTTTCTACCTGGGCCAATCAGCATAAGAGTAAAAATTTGGTGAGTGATCCTAACTCAAGAGAGTTTAATGAAGTGTGGCCCGGTGGTCGTTTCAATCATTATTGGTTTGATCTGAATCGTGATTGGCTGCCAGCAGTACATGTAGAAAGCCAAAACCGCTTAGCATGGTTTCATAAATGGAAACCGAATATTCTCACTGATCATCATGAGCAGGGAAGTAATGCGACATTCTTTTTTCAACCCGGCGTACCATCAAGAGTAAATCCATTAACTCCTGAAAAAAATCAGGAACTTACCGGTAAGCTTGGAAAATTTCATGCTGCATTCCTGGATCGAATCGGATCAATGTATTTTACCAAAGAAAACTATGATGATTTTTATTATGGCAAAGGCTCTACATATCCTGATGTGCAAGGCTGTATCGGGATTTTATTTGAACAGGCGAGTTCAAGGGGTCATTTACAACAAACAAATAACGGGTTATTGAGTTTTCCTTTTACAATAAGAAATCAATTTGTAACGGCGCTATCAACTTTAGAAGGTGCAAAAGCATTGCGCAAAGAATTTTTAGAATACCAGAGAGATTTTTTCAAGCAGTCATCAAATCGTGCAGGAGCATTTGCCACCAAAGCTTATGTATTTGGTGATAAAAATGATAAAGCAAAAACTTTTGAGTTTGCTACCATGCTTAAACGTCACCAAATTGAAATAAATGAATTACCGGATGGATGGAGTGATAAAGATTTTGAAAAGGGCTCTGCATTTATTGTTTCATTGAATCAGCCGCAACATAGTTTGATAAGAGGAATTTTTGATAAAACACTTGAATACAAAGACAGTTTGTTTTATGATATCACTGCCTGGACAATGCCACTTGCTTTTGGATTGCCATCTAAAGAAATAACATCGAGCCCAAGTCTTGGAGCAAAAGTTGAATCATTGAATTTTATAAAAGGTGAAGTAATAGGTGGTAAATCAAATTATGCTTACCTGCTTGAATGGGATGAATTATATGCGCCGGCTGCAGTGAATGAAATGCTAACGGCGGGTCTTTTTGTAAAAGTGGCGACTAATACTTTTGAAATGCAGATAGCAGGAACAAATAAAAAATTCGATTATGGAACGATACTTATTCCCGTGAATCAACAAAAAGATAATCCCGAAATTTTGTCAACTAAAATAAGTGCATTGGCAGAAAAGTACCGTTTAAAAGTTTATGCAATAACGACTGGCAATGTAAATACAGGCAGCGATCTTGGAAGCAGCCGATTTGCAAATGTTACAAAACCAAACGTCGCAATGATCGTTGGTCCGGGAGTAAATGCAACAGATGCTGGTGAAGCATGGCATATGCTTGATCAACGGATGAACATTGCAGCTACTCATCTTGAATCTTCTGTTTTTAATCGTGTTGATCTGAATAAATATAATACCATTATTATGGTTGGTGGAATCTATCCTGATCTGAATAAAGACAAATTGAAAGCATGGGTGCAGGCTGGTGGCGTATTAGTATTAACAGAAGAAGCGGTGAGTTGGGCTGCACAAAACGGGATCAGTGACGTGAAATTTAAAAGAGCAAAAGCTCCTGTTGACAGTACCCAAAAACTAACTTATACAGATCGTGAACAGATCGATGGCGCACAACAAGTATTCGGAGCAATCTTTGGCGCAGATGTGGATCTTGCTCATCCATTGACTTATGGCTACAATCAAAAAACAGTAAGCTTATTTAAAGCAAATAGAGTGTATATGGAGAAAAGCAAGAACCCTTATGCTACTCCATTTTATTATGGTAGCAAACCATTGCAAAGTGGCTGGGTAAGCAGAGAAAATTTAGATGCAATAAAAAATTCAGCTGCTGTTATTGTAAATACTGTTGGCAGTGGAAGAGTGATCAATATCTCAGACAATCCAAATTTCCGTGCATTCTGGCTCGGCGGCAGCAAACTTTTTATGAATGCAATTTTCTTTGGAAGAATAATTGATGCGGCGTCAGCCCGTACAGAAGAATAAATTCATCAATGGTGAATGGTCAATAAAGGGAGACTCAAATCACAATTGACCATTCACGAAAGTTGAATAGAATTACCAAACCCTGAACGGAGCGTCGCAAGAGAAGCTTAATAGTTATCCCCAAACAGGGCACATAAAAAAATTACCACAAACGTGGTATTGACTTCGGCCCCCAAATAACCTTAAATTGCACTCGTTAATAATTTTTAAGTACGATTTAAATTTGAGCACTATGATTAAGTTACAAGTTATTGGAAACCTCGGCAAGGATTGCGTGGTTAACACAGTTAATGGTAAAAATGTAATCAACTTTACCGTTGCGCACACAGAAAAGTATCGTGATTCACAAGGCAACAACCAGGAAAAAACAACCTGGGTTGATTGTGCCTATTGGACCGACAAAACAGCCGTATCACCTTACCTTACAAAAGGAAAACAGGTGTATGTGGAAGGAACTCCTGAAGCTCGTTCATTTCAGCGGAATGATGGCACTCCGGGTTCATCTCTTTCATTGAGAGTTCGTGAAATTCAATTGCTCGGTGGCAAAGGCGACAGTAATGCTGTTAGTTCTTCTTCACCGGCTATGGCTGCTGCTCCATCAGCAGGCGATATGACTGAAGCAAGCGATGATCTTCCGTTCTAATTGATGATCGAAACGTTATATAATGCCTCCGGAAACGGGGGCATTATTGTTTTATAACTTTTCTTAACTTGAGCATCTCACAAATTAAAACTGATTGTTATGTCATCACGCCGAAAATTTTTGCAAAATCTCAGCAGCACAGCCTTGTTAGTAGGTAGTGGTAGTGTTTCCAAACTTCTTGCAGAAGAAAATTATGAGAATAGAATAATTCCCTGGGAAAGAAAAATTTCTTCGAACGATAAAATAAGACTTGCTGTTATTGGAACGGGCATCCAGGGCCATAGCGACCTCCAGGCTGCTTTGAAAGTTCCTGGTGTTGAGCTTGCGGCTGCTTGTGATCTTTATACGGGTCGGCTCGAAAGGATGAAAGAACTCTATGGCAAAGATCTTTTCACAACAAAAGATTACAGAGAAATATTGGAGAAAAAAGATATCGATGCAGTAATTGTTGCGACAAGTGATCATTGGCATTCCCGGATCTGCATTGATGCATTGAACAAAGGAAAAAATGTTTATTGCGAAAAACCAATGGTGCATAAACTCAACCAGGGACAGGAGGTGATCAATGCCTGGAAAAAATCAGGGAAAATCATGCAGGTGGGCAGCCAGGGTGTTAGCGGAGCAAGTTTTGCAAAAGCAAGAGAGCTTTTCCAGGCCGGTGAAATTGGTAAGCTGAATTGCATTGAAGCCACTTATGACCGGCAAAGTGCAATCGGTGCATGGCAGTATACGATTCCAACAGATGAATCACCGCAAACTGTTGACTGGGATCGCTATGTTTCATTTATGAATCCCAAACCAAAGTATGATGCAAAAAAATTCTTTTGGTGGCGCAACTATAAAGATTTTGGTACAGGCATGTCGGGAGATCTGTTTGTTCACCTGATAACAGGCATACATTATATTACCGGCTCAATGGGTCCGCAGAAAATTGTTTCCTCGGGTCAGCTGGCTTATTGGAAAGATGGTCGTGATGTTCCCGATGTGATGGTATCCATCATGGATTATCCTGAAACAAAAACTCATCCCGCATTTCAAAATATGCTTCGTGTGAATTTTATCAGTGGGGGTGGTGATCGCAGTGTTGTTCGTTATATTGGTAGCGAGGGAGTGATGGAAAAAACAGGCAATGGTGTTCGCATTGCGTATAGTGTTATGCCAAAAGCTCCGGGTATTGGCGGCTGGGATTCACTCAGCACTTATCCGCAAGCTATGCAGGATGAATTGATGAAACGCTACAATGAAAAATGGACTGCAGATGACAGGAAGCGTATGACAAAACAAGCTGTGCAATATTCAGCTCCGCCGGAGAACAATGATCATGTTGAACATTTTAATAATTTCTTTGAAGGGATAAGAAATAATAAACCAGTTTACGAAGATCCTATTGTTGGGTTTCGTGCAGCGGCTCCATGTCTTGCGGCTAATGATAGTTATTTTCAGAAAAAAGTTATTAATTGGAATCCGGAGAAGATGCAGCTTGCAGCTGTGTAAGAGTTTTATGTTCCGGACTGCATTGCTACTTTGATCACCTGTTGTGTCACTCACTTATACTCTAAGAATTCTATTCAGCAATTATGGTAGCGGCCGCGAGGCAGTGGAAGACCCCGGTAATTTTATTCTGCAGGATTATCGTTTCTTTGCCTCATGTCAGAACAAAAGTATTCCTATCATCAACTATTCGAGTTCACAAAAGAAATTCTTCAAAAAATAGGTTGCAGTGAAGAACATGCTTGTACTTCAGCAAAAGTTCTTTTATCTGCAGATCTGCGTGGTATTGATTCGCATGGCGTAGCAAGATTGAGTGGTTATGTAAGACTATGGGAAGTAAAAAGAATAAATACAGATCCTGTATTGAAGATCATTCATGAAACTCCATCCACTGCTGTCGTAGATGGTGATAGCGGTTTGGGTTTGGTGGTTGCGCCGTTTTCAATGCAGGTTGCAATTGATAAGGCAAAG
>DATDCP010000242.1:0-4980 GCA_036524255.1 Chitinophagaceae bacterium | reverse complement strand
GGTTTTGGACAAGTGTTTGATTGGTCAAAAAACAAACTATCCAAAAATAAAACATGGATTGAGTTCCTGGACGATGAACTAAAATTTACCGACGGTTTGAAATTTCTTGATAGACATTCAATTCTTAATAAAAAGAAAATTAAAAGACTCAGCTCCGAATTTGGAAAAATTAAAAAATGGAAGGTCACACCTTCCTTAAATCATTGTGATCTGCGATTAAAAAATGTGATCGTTACAGATCAGGGGGAAATAAAAGCGATCATTGATTGGGAACATTGTTCTTCTAACTGTGCTCCCTACTGGGATTTTTCTATAGCACTTCATGATCTGTCTATTGATGGAAAACAAAAATTTTTAGAAGGGTATGAGTTGGATGTTGATGAATTTAGCAAAAAGTCTTATGCACTTACGCTTTTTAATATCATTAATTATATTCCCGCATTACAAAGAATGATAGCTAAAAAAGATAAGAACGGGTTAGCATTCTACAAGCTACGCCTTGATGGCGCAATGGATCTGTTCTCTATTTGAGCTTTAAAAATATCAAGAGATGTGATCTTGCCTTAACAACTTTTCCATCGTCGTATTTATTTGCGCTTATTAGAAAGTAGAGTTTATTTAGTTAATCAATATATTTAGGCCCTTAAATCACTGATATGTTAAAACTAATAGGCTTTCTTTTTTTCTTTTTATTCTTTTTCCAAAGTTTTGGACAACAAAAGCTTGATAAATTAAGTGTAGAAAAGATCATGCGAGATCCGAACTGGATCGGCACCTCCCCTTCCAATATTCAATGGAGCAATGATGGGAAAAACATTTATTTTAATTGGAATCCGGAAAAGGCACTTGCCGATTCACTTTATTATATAACACTTAGTAATAAAACTCCGGTTAAAGTCACTCCTGCAGAAATACGGGTCATCCGTGCAACCGGAAACTATGTGTACAATACTTTACGTTCTGCTTATGTACTTGCAAAAGATGGAGATATTTTTTACACAGAATTAAAAACTAGTAAAACAAAACGCATAACCCAAACTGCTGATGCGGAAACCAATCCGCAGTTTTCTTTTAATGATACAAAAATTGCCTATACCCGTAACCAAAATCTATATGCATGGGATATTGCATCTGGGGAAACTATGCAGCTTACTAACCTGCAAACCGGTACTGCTGCCGCTGCACCACCCACTACTGGTTTTGCTGGCAGGGGAAATAACCAGGCTGCAAGCAATGCTGGAACCAATCCGCAGGAAGACTGGCTAAAAAATGATCAGCTAGCTTATTTTGAAGTATTAAAATCAAGAAAAGTAAAAAGAGATAAAGGCGAAGCTTATAATAAAACTATACCGAAAGCAAAAGAGCTTCGAAACATAAGTATAGAAGACAAAACCTTACAAGGTCTTAGCCTAAGTCCTGATGGTCGTTTTATCAGTTATCGGTTATTTAAAACCGCACCCGCTGCAAAGGCTACGATCGTTCCAAGTTATGTAACTGAAACGGGGTTTACCACTGACATCCCAGCCCGAACAAAAGTGGGTACAGCTCCTGGTATTTCAGAATTTTTTATTTATGATCGCGAAAGAGATACTGTTTTTGCAGTAAAGATCGATTCAACATTTCCGGGTATAAGAGATCTGCCTGATTATGTAAAAGATTATCCTAAACAGTTGGAACGAAGAAACAGAAGACCTACAAACAGGACAGTGACGTTTAATTCATTTGTATGGTCCGCTAATGGGACAAACGCAGTACTTGAAATTCGTTCAACAGATAATAAAGATCGTTGGTTGATGTTATGGGATACAGTCACCCGTAAATTAAAATTACTGGACCGTCAACGAGATGAAGCTTGGATCGGTGGACCGGGCATTGGGTTTGGTCGCAACATTGGTTGGATCGATGATAACACTGTTTGGTTTCAATCTGAATCCACCGGTTATTCTCATTTGTATTCAATTAATATAACCACAAATGAAAGAAAAGCATTAACGGCTGGTAAATATGAAGTACAGCAAGCACAGTTAAGCAATGACAAGAAATTCTTTTATATCATCACAAATGAAGTGCATCCGGGTGAGCAACATTTTTATCGTTTAACAATTAGAGATGGAAAAAAAGAACGTATCACTACAATGACCGGCGCCAACCAGGTCACAGTTTCACCTGACGAAAAATACCTTGCTGTTCTTTCCTCTTATTCAACCAAACCATGGGAATTGTATTTGCAGGAAAATAAACCGGGAGGAAAAATTGAACAAATAACAAACAAGGCACAAAGCGACGAATTCAGATCATATTCCTGGAGGGATCCTGAAGTGATAACATTTACTGCAAGCGATGGTGCACAGGTTTATGCTAGGATCTATAAACCTGCTAACCCAGATCCAAATAAACCGGCTGTTCTATTTGTACATGGGGCAGGTTACTTACAGAATGCTCATAAATGGTGGAGCAGTTATTTCAGGGAATTCATGTTCAACAATATGCTTGCTGATAATGGTTATTATGTGCTGGATGTTGATTATCGTGGCAGCGCCGGTTATGGAAGAGATTGGAGAACGGGGATCTATCGTTTTATGGGTGGCAAAGATCTAAGCGATCATGTGGATGCAGCAAATTATTTAGTAAAAACTTACGGAGTAAATCCACAGCATATAGGTTTATATGGCGGTTCTTATGGAGGATTTATTACGTTGATGGGAATGTTTAATCATCCCGATGTATTTGCTGCAGGTGCCGCATTAAGACCTGTTACTGACTGGGCCAACTATAATCATGGTTATACAGCTAATATTCTTAACGAACCATTCAATGATAGTCTTGCTTACAGGAAAAGCTCACCATATTATTATGCCAATGGATTAAAAGGTCATTTACTTATTTGCCATGGCATGGTAGATGTAAATGTTCATTACCAGGATGCAGTAAAACTTACACAACGATTAATTGAATTGGGAAAAGATAATTGGGAACTGGCGTCTTATCCAATGGAAGATCACGGCTTCGTGGAGCCAAGCAGCTGGACCGATGAATACAAAAGAATATATAAGCTATTTGAGAACGTTTTAAAAAAATAATGATCTCTTACATAGATTAAAAAAGCTCCGGTATTACCGGAGTTTTTTATTTAGATATTTAGAATTGAGGATTTATCCATCGTTCAAAAAATTCCCATGTACGCAACATTTGATCTATCCGTTGCCTATTATTACCGCTGCGTGTTAATTCATGTGTTGCATTGGGATGGCGAACATATTCTACCGGCCTGCCTAATACTTTCAAGCTGCGGTATAACATTTCTCCTTCTACAAAACCAGTTCTTCTGTCATTGTCACCATGAAATATTATATACGGTGTCGTGATATTTTGTACATAAGTGATCGGAGATTCTCTTTGCAATATTGCTTTTGCTTCTGCATCCCATGGATAGCCGCCAAAATAATTTGGTATTAAGCGCCATGCATTGCCTTCACCAAAAAAAGTTGACAGATCATAGACCCCGCGTTGTGAACAAGCAGCTTTAAAACGTTTATCATGTCCAATGATCCACGCAACAAGATAGCCGGCATAAGAACCACCGGTAACTAAAAGCCTGGATGAATCCGCCCAACCTTCTGCAACTGTTTTATCCAAAGCAGTCAAAACATCACTGGTTGGCCCGGCGCCCCAGTCTTTTATATTTCCACGAAGAAATTTTTCTCCATAACCACCGCTGCCGCGGGGATTGCAATACACAACGCCATAACCTTTACTGCAGAAGTATTGATATTCGTGCCACATACTTAATTCACCCGGTCCCCACATGGCTGCAGGTCCACCATGAATTTCTAACAGCAATGGATATTTTTTTCCTGCTTCATACCCGATCGGTTTCATTACCCAATATTCAACTGTTTGTCCAATGCTGTTTCTGAACTCATGTTTCTCTGGCATTGAAATTTGTTTTTGCTGTACCCAACTCTCATTAAAATTTGTTACACGTTTTACATTTGTAACATTAGCATCGGCGATATAAAGTTCATTTGGGTTTTCAACTTTCGTTTGCACATAAACGAGTTTATCATTTATAAGATCAAAACTCTGTATGCCAGAATTAAAGTCTGTTAGCTGTTTGATCTGTTTTGTTTTTACATCAAGACGGTGTAACGGTGAGCCGCCATTACTTTGTGCAGTAAAATAAATAGCCTGGTCATCTTTACTCCAAACCGCGTTGCCAGCATTCCTGTCAAATGGGATGTTGATGATATCTTTTTCTGAACCATTAACAGGCATAAGAGCCAGCGTGGAAACAGATACATAATTCGTTTTGTTGTATTGAAAGGCTATCCATTTACCATCGTTCGACAACAATGCGTTATTGTATGAAAAATCTTTTTTGCCAAGAAGCATTTTCATTTGGCTGCCATCTGCGTTTGCAATAAATATTTCTGATTCCAGTGAACGATCAGGATGTTCTGTAGAGTCTATATCGGCAGTCATGATGATTTGTTTTCCATCAGGAGTAAACTGTAAATTATTATACCGGTAGAACCCACGGGTAACAGCAACAGGTGTTGCATTTGGTTGAACATTTACAACAAAGAACTGGTTAAAATTCATGTCTGCTGATATATCAGTTTCGCTTTGAAAATTTAATTTATTCAACACTGTTGCTTTTCTATCATCCGCATTCATATCAAGATATGCCCGCACTTCACTTTTCGTTCCATCCGGGTTTGGTTTTGCAGAAGAAGAACTCATGTGTTCATTTTTATTATACCCTGGTTTCTCCATTGACCATGAAGGGACTTTCTTCCCGGGATTAAGTAAAGAATCAGTCATCAAATCTCTCGGTCTTACTGATGCAGCGAAAGCAATTTGTTTTCCATCGGGACTCCATCTTGGAGCAGCAGCACCATATTTAAATTTTGTCAACTGCATCGGCTCTCCCCCGGCAAATGATAAAATAAAGATTTGGGGTTTACCATCAATAGTTCT
>DATDCP010000241.1:0-3642 GCA_036524255.1 Chitinophagaceae bacterium | reverse complement strand
ATTCTGGGTTGCTTCTCCCAAAACCAGTTCCAAGATCGTAACTGATCTTAACCGTGAATGTAGTTGGCAAAAGCTGACCGCATCTGGTTATGAATGCCTTGACCAAGTGGCGTTAGATCATGTTTGGAGTGCCACCCGTTATTGTAAGGGTGAGCTGGTTGAAGGAATAAGGATCAGCCGCAGAGAAATGTCAGCAATGGAAGCTTAAAAAATTTTATTGGCTAAGCAAAATAACCATGATACTTTCATGGTTATTTTTTTATGCCCAATTTTAACGTAGAAATAAAAGCGATTGTTAATGACCCCGCATTTGTCAGGAATTATTTAGTTGATCACAATGCCATTTTTAAGGGGACAGATGAACAGACAGATACTTATTTTAATGTCAATGCAGGCAGGTTAAAATTACGGGAAGGCAATATTGAAAATAACCTGATCTTTTATAACCGGCCTAACCAGGCTGGTCCAAAGAGTTCACATTTCAATCTTGTAAAAATCGAGGATGCCAAAGGCTTAAAAGAAGCATTGGAGAGATCATGTGGTATAAAAATAATAGTAAGAAAAAAAAGAGAGATCTATAATATCCGCAATGTAAAATTCCATATTGACGAAGTTCCAGGTCTTGGGTTTTTTATTGAAATAGAAGCTGGTAATATTTTGGTTGACAAAACCGAATCCGAATTATTGGATCAATGTAATTTTTATTTGATGGAATTGGGGATCAAAGGAGAAGACCTGATCGCAGAATCTTATAGCGATCTGTTGATGAAAATGAATGATATTATTTGATGATAACGGCACCTAGCTTACCGGATATTTCTCTTTCCATTTGTTTCAGGTGTTCGTGGGTTTGAGCAAGTGTTCGATATTCTTCAGGAGTATGATGCTTTTCAAGATCTACCTGGTTTTCTAATAACATCCTTTTGATCTTCTTCAACTTAAGATAACTTAAGGCCGACTCAACTTCAATATGCGTTTTGTCTTCGTCCATTTTAAGAAATGTCATTAACTCTGTTTCATTCCCAACAGTTACTGATCTTATGAAATCTTCATAGCTCTGCTCAAATAATTTCTTTTGATAGCCAGTCGAACTGCTGAATTCCCGTTTCCAGTGTTCACTCGCTTCGTAGGGAAAATTAAGCAGCGAAACCGCAAAAGAACTTATAGTCGAGTCATTGCTATATACAAAAAGGTTTTTATTGAGTATTGTACGTTCTTTATCTAATGCCTTTTTATATTCATTGATAAGCTTTAGTACATCCGCATTATCAAACAATCCTTCATCAAGGATCTCGTCAAGCATAAATTCAGCAACCACACCTTCATTCCATTTTTTATTCCCGTGTTCCAGCAGAACTCTTGCAAATTCTTTTTCCTGCAACTCATCCTTAAACAAAAGATTGAACGTGGCGTCATCATAATCGGTTGCAGCGGCTTTTTGCGCATTTTCTTCATGGGATCTTGCTTCTTCAAATGGCAAGGCTTTTTCCTGCGTACTTATCTTATTACGAATAAACTTATTTACCAATGCATGTAAACCACCTTCATCGATCTTTAATATCTCAGAACATTGTTTTATATAATCCTGTTGTTTGGTAAAATCTTCCGCTTTATTGATCTTTGAAATTGTTTCAGCAATACTGTTTACTACTTCAGATTTTTTTGTAGAGTCGCTACCTGCATCTTTCAATGCAACCTCAAGTTGAAAAAGAATAAAATCCTTCCTATTACTTCTTATAAATTCATTAAATGCAGAGGCGCCAACTTTATTTACATAACTATCGGGATCTTCCTTATCGGGTATTAAAACCAGCTTTACATTCAAACCTTCTTCCAATGCAAGATCAAGTCCGCGAAGAGCAGCTTTTATACCTGCAGCATCCCCATCATAAATAATAGTAAGATTATTTGTGTATTTTCTTATCAGCCTTAACTGGTCTTGTGTTAATGAAGTACCGCCGGAAGCCACTACATTTTCTATTCCCGACTGATGCAATGAAATGACATCGGTATATCCTTCTACCAGCAAACATTCATCTGCTTTGTCAATTGCCATGCGGGCAAAATAACTTCCATAAAGAATTTTACTTTTTACATATATCTCATTCTCGGGAGTATTTATGTATTTCGGCGCTTTATCATTTGTTTTAAGGATCCTTGCGCCAAAGCCCAAAACCTTTCCGCTATGATTATGTACAGGAAAAATTATCCTGCCACGATAATTATCCATCAACTGATCGTTACGATTTGCAACAAGACCTGTTTTTAATAACAATTCTGCATTGTATTGGGCAGCGATAGCAGCTTTTGTAAAACTATCTCTTGCTTCAGGATTATAACCAAGTTGAAATTTTTTGATGATGTCTTCGCGGAAACCTCTTTCTTTCAAATAGCTCAAACCAATATCCCGGCCTTCTTCAGTTTCAAATAGTATTTTGGAAAAAAACTGTTGAGCAAAATTGTTAATGATATAGAGACTATCAGCCACCTGCATTTGCTGACGCTGCTCATCAGTAGCAAAACTTTCTTCTATTTCAATTCCGTACCTGTTTGCTAACCAGCGAAGCGAATCAACATAACTATATTTTTCATGCTCCATCAAAAAACTGATGGTGTTGCCGCTTTTACCGCAACCAAAACATTTATATATTTCTTTTGCCGGAGAAACGGTGAAGGAGGGGGTTCTTTCGTTATGAAAAGGGCAGAGGCCAAGATAATTGGTGCCTCGTTTTTTTAATTTTACAAAACCTCCAACTACATCAATAATATCAATGCGGCCTAAAATCTGTTGTATAGTATTTTGTGAGATCAAGGGCTGCTAATTTCGGGTTTAAAACCGAAACGAAAGTAAGTAGTTGCATTTTTTTCCATTAATTCTTTTTCAATATTAAACCCTATTTTATTTTTTCAGTCACTAACGCAGGAAAAAACTGCTTATGAGAAAAAATCTGACCTTGCTTTTATCAATTCCTATTTTATTTTCTTCCTGCACATCGCATGAAAATACTACCCCCAGCAGCATTGAGGGGTATGCACCCGTCTACAGCCAGGAAGTTTCAACTCTAAAGACAATAAAGGCAGAACTGCCGCGAACAACTGTAAATGGGGGTAAAATATATACAGTTGGCAACCTGCTATTCCAGGTAGAGCAGGATTCGGGGATACACATTATTAATTATGCCAATCCATCGAGTCCTGTGAAACTCGGTTTCGTTAGATCCTTTTTATGTAAGGAGATCACAGTTAAAAATGGTTTTATTTATACCAATAACCTGAGTGACCTGGTGGTAATTGACATCAACGATCCTACAGATGTAAAAGAAGTTGGCCGAACACCTAATGTGTTCCCTGATCTGGCCAGTCAGTATCCTCCCAAAAATTCGATCAACCAATTTAGCAGGATTTATTTTGAATGTCCCGATCCTAAGAAGGGAGCTGTCATCGCCTGGAAAAAACAAACCATTAATAACCCTAAATGCTGGAGATAATGAAAATACTTTATCATTTAATAGCTATAGTTGCTTTATCTGCTCTAATAAGTTGTGGCAAAGAAATGACAGCTAATGGAGGATCAACAGGTGCCGGTGGTTCAACCGCAAGATTTACTATTGCAGGCAATTATCTGTATGTGGTGGATAATGT
>DATDCP010000240.1:0-5126 GCA_036524255.1 Chitinophagaceae bacterium | reverse complement strand
GTTGTCTTTTGGTCATGACGTTGGTTTCAAACAGCCTTATTTACGGCTATAAAATGCCAACGGTTTCAAAATCCTGGTTTTTAAATTAACAGGGACAGCTAATCCAGCTATTATTTTCCATCGTAGATATTAATTCAGGTTTTTACAAATCGCTTGATCGATATAAGATATCCTATAAAACAACCGGCTCCATCTGCAAGTATGTCCCCCATATCAAATGAACGGAATGGGATAAAATATTTCTGCACCAACTCCATCGCAATGCCATAAAAAAAGCCAAATAGCATTATTTGGAAGAAGATCTTTCGGGTAATGCTCTGATAATTTTTTTTACCAGAATAAGCTTTACTCCATAGAATAACCAGTACCATGAATAAAAAGATATGGACCCATTTATCAAACCATATTTTGTCTTGCCATGTGATCTTAGGAAACTTTGTTCCCGGCATACAAAACAAAGTAGTTATGATCAGCAGCCAAATGATAGCAAAAACTATGGTTGAGACATTTTTTTTCAATGCGGATTTTTTCCGAATATAAATAAAAAAGGAGCCCTAAAGGAGGGCCCCTGTCATTAACCAACTATAGAACCAACTCTTAATGATTCATTGTTAAAGCTTACAGTAATTACGAAAAAACGAGGAAGCTGGTTTGACAGGATCATAAATTGCTCATCACATAGATCTTTTGAAGATTTGGTTCAGGATTGCCATCTTTCTTTTCCAGTGTAATGGCAAATGCCTGTGCAGACTGGGCATTGGTCATTTTATAAACCTGTAGTGGCTTTTGCGATAATTGAAGCATGCCAAGATCAATTGTTTGCATTTGATTATTCGTTTTCAGAAGAGCCCATAACTGGTATTGCTCATCAGAAGCCGGTTTAGGAAGATTATTTACAAGCAGGTAAACATCATGTGAAGTAGTGTCCCAGTAAACGGTTGCAAATGACTTGGGCGAATTAGCTGTGCCATTAAGTCCAACCATTTTCATTCCTTCTTTCTGAATATGATTTGCCATGGCAATTATTTGTGCAATACTATCCTGGGAATTTTTTAGATTGTTTTGCAACGCTGCATTATCATTCTTCAATTTGTCATTTTCATTTTTCAAATTCATACTCCACCATATAGTTCCCACTAATAAAATTACACTTGCTGCCGCCACAAGTCTTACCCAATTGAATTTTACGGGTGGTGTAGTTTGAATTGGAATTACAGGTGCAGTTTTATTTTCATCAAAGATCTTTGAAGCGATCTTTTGTTTCAGATCAGCTGGTGGTATAATAGAATTTTCCATGGCTTGTTTTTCTAAAGCCAATTCAAATGCCGTTCTTGCTTGCTTCAGTTCAGGATAGGCTTCGCAGTATTGCTCAAATTCAAACCTTTCCTGTGCTGTCAGTAGTCCAAGCACATAGCCTTCAACAACTCCACTTGATATGTATTCTTTTATATTCACTTTTTTATCGGATCATTTTTCTTAATTGAGTGATTGCTGTTCTAATTCTTGTTTTCACAGTTCCCAGTGGTATTCCCATCATTTTTGCAATTTCTTCATGAGTAAATCCCTGGAAATAGGAAAGATCTATAAGCTTTCGATGCTCTTCATTCAATGTCGTTAGCACTTTTTTCAGCCCTACATCATTCACCATTGGATTTGTACTCATCGCCATTCCGCTACTTTCATTTTCTGTCATCGGTTGGTTTTTTTGATTATCCCTGTATCCTTTCGATCTTACTTTATCGATCGAGGCATTGCGGGCAATATTCAGCATCCATGTAAAAAGCCTGCCTTTCCCTGCATCATAGGTATTGATCTTTCTCCAAATATTGACAAACACTTCCTGCATCACGTCACTTGCCGTGTCTTTATCCGGAACGATCTGGTTAATGATTGTGTAAATGGCCCCTGAATAATTGTCGTATAGATAGTTGAATGCATCGTTACTTTGCTCATTCAGCAAAACGACGAGTTCCTGCTCGCTATATTTGGTTTTAGATTCCAAAAGTTGGTCAAAAGGTAGACAAAAAAAGTATCCCAAAGGGATACTTCAATTTACGAAATATATTTTCGGCCAGTTTTATGCCACTTGCGCATCGTATGCAGCCGCATCCATTAGTGCTTCTACATCAGCCGGGTTATTCACGGTCATTTTTATCATCCATCCTTCGCCATAAGGATCGCTATTCACGGATTCGGGTGAGTTTGCCAGGGCGGCATTCAATTCAGTGATCGTTCCATCCACAGGTAAGAACAGATCGGAAACTGTTTTTACTGCTTCTACAGTACCAAATATTTCACCGGCTTTTAATGATTTTCCAACCGTTTCCACTTCTACATATACGATATCGCCCAATTCTCTTTGCGCATAATCAGTAATGCCAATTGTTGCCACATTGCCATCCATCTTTATCCATTCATGCTCTTTTGTATAACGAAGATTTGAGGGGAAATTCATTGTTGAAAATTTTGAGTTGCAAAGATTATGAAATCAGGCCGAATAAGTATAAAATGTAAATAAAGTATTTTTTTGTGCCAGCTTTTGTTCTTCGATTGAGCTTCTGTTGCGACGCACTCTTGTACTTTCAGTTCGCTATTCATCTTTTTCTCACTGATTTCACAGATTCACACAGAAACTTAATCTGAGAAAATCCGTGACATCTGTGAGACATTATTTTCGTTTTCTTTTAATAAGTTTCGCTTTAATAATCCTTACATCCTGCAAAGGACGATCCAGATCCCGTGCCTTACTTGTTTGAACCACTGCAATTTTATCTACTACATCTAACCCCTTCACCACTTCTCCATAAACTGTATAACCCTGATCAAGTGTCGGCGTACCGCCGATCGTTTTATAAACTGCTCTTTGATCAGCAGGAATTTTTCTACCATTTAATCTGAATGTTTCTACTGAATCAAGGCCCGCATCGGTATAGATCTTTCCTTGCGTTATATAAAATTGACTACCACTGCTTGCTTTTGTTGGATTCACATTGTCACCAGTTCGTGCAGCAGCTATTACTCCTTTTTTATGAAATAATGTTTTTCTGAACTCTGCCGGAACAGTATAGCCCGGACTGCCATTCCCTAACGGCTGACCAGCTGCGGCTCTTTTACTATTTGGATCACCGCCCTGGATCATAAAATCTTTTATTACCCGGTGAAATAAAACACTATCGTAGTATCCAACTTTTACCAGCTTTAAAAAATTATCGCGGTGCAGCGGTGTTGAATCAGATAAACGTATGACAATATCACCCATCGTCGTTTGTATCAGCACATCTCTCTTCCTGTCTTTCTTTTTTATGGTTGAGTCTTTCTGTGCAGATGCAGAAAAAACGATCAAAGAACTTAAAAAGGCAACGATCCAATATTTCATAAAGTAATTGATTTAAAAATCATGGGTCTCAAAATAAAGCAAAATATGATCTTTCATAAAATTTTCCTGTTCTATAGCAGAAAATGACGGTAAAGATTTGAGTTGACGAAAATGCGGCCAGCCATCAATATCTCTTCCCTCTAGCTCATAATAGCCGCTTTGAGCAAATAAACTACAAATGGCAATATGCATCAGGTCCTGCTTTTGTTCTTTGGTAAATTTTTCTTTTACCTGGCCAAACTCCTGGATGCCTATGAGAAAAAGAATGGTTTCCATATCGGGTTTTTTACCAAACCTTTCAACAAGTTTTGCTTCCAGTGCCCACCATCTTGTTTGTAAATCATCTTTTGCCTGCATGTTCGCAAAGATAGCCGCCTTAAATTTGTCAAAAAACGATTAAATGGATTTTATAAAAGATGGATTTACGATCAGCACTGAAAAAGAAAAATTGGATATTGATCTTATTCATTCATTTCTTAACCGTACTTATTGGGCCGAAGGAATATCAAAAGAAATTATCAGGAGGTCAATTGAAGGATCATTGTGTTTTGGCGTATTTGAAAATAATAAGCAGGTGGGTTTTGCAAGAATGATAACTGATAAAGCAACTTTCGCCTATCTCGCAGATGTTTTTATTATTGAAGAGTATCGTGGCCGCGGCTTAAGCAAATGGTTGATGGAGGTTATCATGTCACATCCAGACCTGCAGGGCTTACGCCGTATGATCCTCGTTACAAAAGATGCACATGGCTTGTATAGACAATTTGGATTTACACCTTTAATCAATGTTGACCGTTGGATGAATATACTCGATACGGACGTATACAAACGATGATCAAATTATTTTTTCAACAACAACTGCTGAGCCATAAGCCAATACTTCCGTTACGCCACCCATTACTTCGTTGGCATCATAGCGCATGCTGATGATCGCATTGGCGCCTTTATCAGAAGCTTGTTGCATCATCAGTTGAAATGCATCTTCTCTTGTTTTTTCACAGAGCTCCTGGTAAATGGAAATGTTCCCGCCAAAGATCGTTTGAAAGCCACCTGCAATATTGCCAAATATGCTGCGTGAACGAACCGTAATGCCCCGTACTATTCCCAAATTTTTTATGACCCTGTAACCGCTCAATTCAATATTGGTTGTAACCAAAGTTGGATCTATCATATAGCATATTTTCATAAATGTACATTGATTGTCTCAAGTCAACAATTACCTTTGCGCCTCCAAGGGTGTTCCTTGGGAAAAATTGAAATTTGATGTTGCAGTTAGCTTTTATAAGAAATAATAAAGACGAAGTAAAAGAAAGATTAAGTGTCAAAAATTTTGCCGAACCTGGACTTGTTGATGAAATTCTTTCATTAGATGAAGAAAGAAAAAAACTACAACAGGAATTTGACAGCACACAGGCAAGGGTGAACAGTACTTCCAAAGAGATCGGGCAATTAATGGCCAAAGGACAAAAGGAAGAAGCTGAAAATAAAAAACAGGATGTTGCTACATTTAAATCATCACTGCAACCAATTTCTGACCGGCTTGCTATTGTTGAAAAGCAATTGCAGGATGTATTAGTGAAACTCCCCAATCTTCCATCAGATAAAGTTCCCCCGGGAAAAACACCGGCTGATAATATTGTAGTAAGGGCTGGCGGAACTGAACCCAAACTTCCTTCAAATTCATTACCCCATTGGGATTTGATAAAGAAATATGATATCGTTGATTTTGAAACCGGCGCTAAAATTACCG
>DATDCP010000239.1:0-4791 GCA_036524255.1 Chitinophagaceae bacterium | reverse complement strand
AACAATGGCTATTGCTTTAAATCCAAATGTTGTCGCTCTTGGTAAAAATTCTTCATTTAACCATTGCTGATCTTCCATGGCGATTATCTTCATATCCTTGATATCAGCAAGTACTTTCGAGCAATTATTTTGAATAAGTGTATTCAACATCAATTCGGTACCCTGCTTGAATTGTTTACTGGTCGCATAACCATCCCAATCCATCACAACAGCATTAATTTCTTTATCAAAGTATATATTGTATATCTCCGTATTTGTTTCCATATAAAATCTTTTTAAATAAATAATTGATCTTATAATCCCGCCTTCGTACTTATTTCATGCGTTCTTTCAATCGGATTTCTCTTTTTAAATTTACCCCACTGACTTAGAAAAGCAATACTTTTTAATTCAACAGGTGTAAAGAGTTTTATTTTATTCAGATAAATCAAATTGTCATGCGGAGAAGTTCTTTTCTGGTTCAACCCTACTACTTCTAATAATTTTAATATCCAATCCATATGAGGAACAGGTGTAGTCAACATTAATTTTCCATCGTCTTTTAATAACTCAAAACACTCTTGAAAAATATCTACATGCTCAACTACTTCAAAAGCAATTATATAATCAAATGATTTTGGCTTTAACCCTAATTCTTGCCACGAACGAATATCTCCAACAATATCTGCCCGAACATCTAAATCAATTCCAACATAACCAGTCCACCCATTTTTTTTCATATAATCCCTCAGCCATTGCGAGCCGCTTCCAATCTCAAGTACCTTACTGTTTTTATCGATATCTTTTAAAAAATAATTTATTTTCTTTTTTTGAGCATATTCACTAAGTATCGGCATATCCCACTTTTTTAAATTTATCCCTTTCCAAATCTCACAGCCCCGCCTTCTTACTTATCTCCAGCATTCTTTCAATTGGTTTCTTTGCTGCCAGTCTTAATTCTTCCTCCATGGTTATATCCGGTACTTCATATTCCATGCAGAGATAAAGTTTCTCCAGTGTGTTGCGTTTCATATGAGGGCAATCATTGCAGGCGCAATTGTTCTCTGGTGGTGCTGGTATAAATGTTTTTGCCGGGTTTGCTTTCTGCATCTGGTGAATGATGCCTGTTTCGGTAACAACAATAAATTCCTTCGCATCATCTTTCTGTGTGTATTTCAATAACCCTGTTGTGCTGCCAATAAAATCTGCAATACGTAAAACAGGATCCTCGCATTCGGGATGTGCGATCACTTTTGCATTTGGGTGACGAACTTTTAATTTGGTAATTTTTTCCAGACTAAATATTTCGTGCACCATGCAAGCGCCGTTCCACAGCAACATATTTCTTCCTGTCACTTTGTTGATGTAAGCACCCAGGTTTTTATCCGGCGCAAAAATTATTTTCTGTTCTTTCGGAAAACTTTCAACAATGACCTTTGCATTGCTGCTTGTGCAGATCACATCACTCAATGCTTTTATTCCGGCGCTGCAGTTGATATAGCTCACCACCACATGATCAGGATGCTGGTCTTTGAATTTTTTAAACAATGGCGGTGGACAACTGTCGCTGAGCGAACAACCAGCTTTCAGATCGGGTATCACAACTTTTTTTGTGGGGTTTAAAATTTTTGCTGTCTCCGCCATGAAATGCACGCCGGCAAAAACGATCATGTCTGCACTAGTTTTTTCTGCCTGTTGTGCTAGTCCCAAACTATCGCCAATATAATCCGCCACATCCTGGATATCCGGCTCCTGGTAGTAGTGCGCCAGCAGGATCGCATTCTTTTCCTTTTTCAACCTTTCGATCTCTGCAAACAGATCAAGCGTTGGATCAGGTTCAATGTCGAGAAAACCGTTTCTCTCAATTTCATTTTTTGCGACGGTAAGTGTTTCAGGATTCATGCTCAGCAATTTTTCAGGAGTGCAATATTCAACTTCACAATCCAATTTTTAAAATCAATTTTTCTTTTAATGTATTAATAGTATTATATAATATTTATAAAAAAGAGTTTATTATTATTACAGCTGTGAATTCGTGGAAAAGATTCTACACAAAATTACGTAGTTGTGATTACACACATTATAAGCATAGGTAATCCACAACCAATACGGTTGTCTGACGCAGATCTTAGCAGTATATCCACAACGTTGTGGATTCAACTTTCTGAATAAAAAATGTACCAAAAAATTAAAAGAGCATGTGGATAGAGTATGAATTAACTAAGAACAACGAACACTAACAGTTCTTAGTTTATGGTTTTAAACTTTCATGCATCCAATCTTTCTGTTTCATACTAACGTTTCACCAACTGTTATTAACATGAAATATCTCTTGCCAACATCCACTTGGGGAGAAAAATATCGGACCATGCATCAAAAACGATGGAAAAAACGGGAGAAAATAAAAAAACTAACTTTACGATCCTTCAAACAAGTTATATGAAACTATTAAAGAGCCTCCGCCTAATTCTCTTAACCTCAGTCTTAACCTTAATCTCAATCTTTTCTCTTGCCAACGAAGGCATGTGGCTTCCCTTGTTGTTAGAAAAGCTGAACGAAAAAGAAATGAAGAGCCTCGGTATGAAGATAAGCGCAAAAGATATTTATGGTATCAATAGTGGAAGCCTAAAGGATGCTATTGTAAGCTTTGGAGGTTTTTGTACGGGTGAAATAATTTCAAGTAAAGGACTTGTGCTTACCAATCATCATTGTGGATTTGATGCTGTACAAAATCATACTACACTTGAACATAATTATATAAGAGATGGTTTCTGGGCAAATAGTAACAACGAAGAGCTTCCAAACCCCGGTTTATTCGTAACCTTTATTATAAGGATAGAAGATGTTACAAAGCAGATATTAAGTGGTGTGACTCCCGCAATGAGTGAAAGCGAAAGACAATCACAGGTTGATAAGAACATGGATGCCTTGCGCAATACAGTAAAAAAAGAAAGCTATCAGAAAATATTGATCCGTGGCTTCTTTGAAAATAATCAATACTTTCTCTTTGTTACAGAAACGTATAATGATGTTCGCCTGGTTGGTGCTCCACCCGCCGCTATTGGTAATTTTGGAAAAGACACCGACAATTGGATGTGGCCACGGCACACAGGAGATTTTTCCATGTTTCGAATTTATGCAGGCAAAGACAACAAGCCGGCAGATTATTCTCCGGACAATATTCCATATACACCAAAAAAATCCTTGACCATTTCGCTTAATGGAGTTAAACAGGGCGACTTTACAATGGTGTTCGGCTTTCCCGGAAGAACAACCGAATATTTACCGGCTTCTGCAGTTGAACAAATAATAACAGTAAATGATCCGGCAAAAATTTCCATTCGCGAAAAAGCATTGAATGTCATAGACGGGTTTATGAGAAAGGATGAGCAAATAAAAATTCAATATGCTTCAAAGTATGCAGGGATTCAAAACGCATATAAAAAATGGCAGGGAGAAGTTCTTGGTCTTACAAGAACAGATGCATTAAGCAAAAAGAAAGCATATGAAACAGAATTTCAAAAAAGAGGTTTAGCAAATCCCCAACTGAAAACAAAATATGGAAACACATTGCAGGATCTGAACAGCGCTTATGCAGAAATAAAAACCTACGGCTATTCAAGAGATTATTTTAATGAGATCGTAAGCAAGATCGAATTGTTTACTGTCGCAGGACAACTTAGTTCACTTGCAAATGCTTTTGATGGCGGAGGAGAAGCGGCCTATGAAAAAAGAAAAAAAGAAGTAACGGATTTTCTTAATGGTTTTTTTCCAGAGCATAATACTGAGGTTGACAAAAAGCTTTTTGCCGCCTTAATGAATATGTATGTAATGGACCAGGAAAAAGGAAATGTATCACCAATGATGAAAGAAAAAGTAACATCAGCAGCAGGAGATTTTGATAAACTAGCGGAAAGGGTTTATAAAGAAACGACCATTTTAAACGGAAACTCACTCAAGGCAAAATTACAAATGCCAACCAATGATGTTTTAAATTATATCCGTAGCGAAGAAGGAGTAAAATTATACAACGATATTTTAAAAACATATCAAACACAAGTACAAGGAAAGCTTAATGAAATACAAACACGCATCAATAAGCTGCAGAGAACATATATGCAGGCTCAAATAGATGTATTTAAGGAGAAAAAATTTTATCCTGATGCCAACAGTACTTTGCGTGTTACTTATGGAAATGTAAAAGGCTACGAAGCAAGAGACGCCGTTACCTACGACTTCTATACTTATCTCGATGGGGTGATGGAAAAATATAAACCCGGCGATTACGAGTTTGATATTCCTGAAAAACTAAGAACACTCTATCAAACCAAAGATTATGGCCCCTATGCAGTAAATGGTAAATTGCCGGTTTGTTTTATTGCCGCCAATCATACAACCGGGGGAAACAGCGGAAGTCCGGCACTTGATGCTTACGGCCGCCTTATTGGTCTCAATTTCGATCGTGTTTGGGAAGGAACCATGAGCGATATTAACTATGACCCGTCTATTTGCCGGAACATTATGGTGGATATCCGCTATGTATTATTCATTATCGACAAGTTTGCCGGCGCTAAACGCCTTATTAAAGAAATGAACCTGGTGGGTGGTCCAAAAATTTGATGGGGTTTTCAACAAAAGTGCAAATCCTGGCTTCAGCTCCGGCTGTTAGCTACTACTCCGTCACAAAGCTTAACACATAGCCCTCAACGGGGTATTCGCTTCCATCCGGCAGCCCATCAGCACCTGAATAAAACCCGTCAAAGAAAGCCTGTTTTTCCACAGTTTTTCCCCTATTTTTGCCCTCCTTTTTAT
>DATDCP010000238.1:0-5809 GCA_036524255.1 Chitinophagaceae bacterium | reverse complement strand
TAATGTTGGTAAGGGAAGAAATAAGATCCCCGCCGTTACAATGGGCAAGATCAGCTTCCCTGGTTAGTTACTTAACTTTAAACTCAACTTGCTTATCACCCCACACCAAAGAAACTTTACCCTTTTTATCAACAGCAAAAGCCATTTTTTCCGAAAAAGTCTTCGCCTTCTCGCCTTTTACTTTTACTCTTAATGCATCATCGGTTTCCTTATAATTGAATGCGCCCCACTGATCAGCTGTTTTATTAAAGATGATCGTCCACTCATCGCCATTGACAATTGTAAATAATGCATATTTACCAGCGGGTAGTGCCTTGTCTTCAACTTTTACATCCTTGCTTACTTCAAATACTGTGGCTTTGTTTGCACCTGTACGCCACACCTTACCTTCCATTGGCTCAAGGTCTTTACCAATTGTTCTTCCTTTTACGGAAGGCTGACTGTAATTAATAGTGATCACCGCTCCGCTCTCGATAGTCTCAGAAGCTTTTGCCGCAGGACTAGCTGGCGGATTTTGTCCACATGCAACAAGCGAGAGAAATAATGCCGTAGAAAAAAGTAATTGTTTCATATTAATAATTTATGTTTAAAAATACAGAGAACTGTAAATTTAAGATTAGTTACTTGACGAACGGCGTCCTTCACTTAATTCTTTCAAATTTACCAGCCCACGCTCCATATGAGCACCATAAATATTCTCAAAAAAAAGGGATTTGAACTTTTCCCAGGGGTACCATCTTAATTTGAAATCCATATACCATTGCGTTACGACATTGGTCTCATTTCCGCCCGAAAGGACTTTCCATCCCATTTCCATTCGCTGTGTGGCAGTGTTGCCTACCTCGCCTACGGTAACAACACTATCGTTGATATTAAAAATAGAAAGTCCAAGCAAACCACTACTGTCCAATAAGATCCCTTTGGGCTTGCCTTCAATATATAAAACAGCCAGTGAATCCGCACCCGGATACCATTCTTTCCATTTCAAAGGGTCAGAAATAAAACTCATCACGCCTTGCTTTGTACTATTAATATCAGTAGCCCTGGAAATACGGATATGTGATGGAATAAAAAGTGAAATAGTTGTAACTAACATAAATAAAAATATAAAACTCAGTATGGCTAATTTGATTACTCGCATAAGTCAATTTAGTTTAGATTAAGATTGAGGTTAAGACTAAGTCTTAATCTTAAACTCAGCCTTCTATTTTACTCCCACCGAAAAACTTTAATGGCAATAACATAAACGACCACCCCCCATAAACTAAGAATGCCGATCTGCTTAAGACAATTATTTAAATGAGCCCCCTCAAATGCAACATTGCGCATTGCATCGTTCAAATGTTTCAATGGCATTACATCTGCAATAGCTTTTAGCCATCCGGGAAATGCATCCGTAGAGAAAAAAGTTCCGCCGATCAAAAATTGTGGCAATGTTATCAGGTTGGCAAATGGAGGAATTACACTTTCATTTTTTGCAAGACCACTGACAATAAAACCAAAACCCATAAATACCAGCAGCCCCAAAAAACTAAGTGCCATTAATTCTAAGAAAGTGATCCAGCCATTTACTAATGTAAATTTGAAAAGGTAATGACCAAATCCCAAAATAACAACAGCTGTTATCAGTCCAAATAGAACACGGCTTATAGCTTCACCCAATACGATATACTGTCGCTTGATAGGCGTCGCAAAAAATCTTTTTAATACAAGGGTTTGACGTAAACTAAAAAATATAAATGCCACGCCAAAAACTCCGGCACTTAACAATGAAAATCCAAGTTGGCCGGGTAAAATAAAATCAATAGTGCGATAAGGACGTCCTTCAATTTTTACTATCTCATTACTAATAACGCCAACAGAGGGTGTATTCGGAAAATTCGCTTCGTTCATTCCTTTTATCATTCCCTCCATTATTGAACGAAGGACCTGTATATTTTGTGGGTTCACTGCTTCCGAAGTTTTTAAATGAATCTGTACAGGCTTTGTCGGATCGGGATCTTTTTTCAATCTGATGATAGCAGCAATTCTTCCTTTCTCCAGGTCTTTTATTAATTCGGTAGAATCTTTTTCAACAACATTTAAAGCAGAAATACTTTTCAGTCCAGTATAGACAATGTTTTTTGTATCACTCGATGGATCAAAAGCCACACGAACCGAAACTCTTCCGCTATTGCCAATAAACCCAAACACAAGAATAAAAATGAGGGGAAAAACAAAACTGAATATAACTGCAGATGGACTTCTGAAAACTCCTTTAAGACTGGCCTTGGTTATAGCCATCATAGCCCTCAGCTGGCTGTATGGTTGTGACATTAATTAATGTTGAGTGGCAAATGTAAGGTTCTTGCTTCGTTTTCCTAATGGTGGATTGTACTAACAACAATATAAAGTGTATAACATTATATACTATTACGTATTGCTTGTTGGAGCAGAATTGAACCGTATAAAAGAAGTAAAATTGATTTTAATTGTGAGGCCGGAAACAGTAATTTCTGTAACAGAGTAAAATAACAGTTAATAATTCTATGCTGCTGATTAAAAATAAATCTATAATTTAGGAGTATAACTTTTTGATACCTCATTAAGTTAACTGCTATGGATTATAGACTGCTTGCCGATGAAGTGCTGCTAAAGTTTTTAAAAACAAGCGATGAACTTGCTTTTGAAGAAATCTACCTGCGGTATTGGCGACAACTGTATTATGTTGCCTTAAATAAAATCAATAATAAGGAAGTGGCCGAAGATATTACTCAAACTGTATTCACAGATCTATGGGAAAAAAGAGAACGACATTCAATTAAAAACATTTCGGCCTATCTCGGAACTTCCGTAAAATACCAGGTAATTAATTACATTAAATCTGCTATTTCAAAAAAAGCACATCTTTCCCATATCGGCGAAAGCCGAAAAACAGAAGAGAATAAAAACGAATTAGCGCTTTTAGTTAAAGAATTAAATGACGCTATTGATAAGGCCATAAATCGACTGCCTCAAAAAACACAAACTATATTTCGTCTGAGCCGGTTTGAAAGGCATTCTAATAAAGATATTTCCCGCATCATGGATGTCTCCGAAAAAGCAGTTGAATATCATATTACCCTATCACTAAAAGCTTTGCGGCTTTATCTGAGGGGTTTTATGTTGGTTGACTTGCTGCTTGTTGTGCTTTTCCTAGTTTTTTAAAAAAAATCAGTTTTCTTTTAGGGTAATTGCTTGCTGAGTTGACTCTATATAGAGACAAATTTATTTACATGCACCGCAAAGCATTCCGGCATTTATTAAGAAGATACCTGGATAATTCATGTACGGAAGAAGAAAGACGAATTATTGACCAGTGGTATGAACTATTGGATAATGAACAGGCGCCTCTTTCAAATGAAGAAGTAACTGAAGTAGAAAAAAGGCTTTGGCATAAAATACAAACTGTAACCACTAACGAGAGTTCTGCTGCCATTCCATTCAAAAATTATAAAAACAACTGGTGGAAATATGCGGTAGCAGCCAGTTTTATCGGAGTTGTTGTTTTAGTTGGCAGCCTGATGTTTAAAAATAAAAACAAAAGCTCAGAGATCCCTTCATTGGTTATTGCAAAAGTCAACCAGGGATTTTCAGAAGAGATCAACAACTCGGGAAACATAAAAAAAATACAGTTGGAAGATGGAAGCTTTGTCTCGATTTATCCGGGATCAAAGTTGGCCTTTCCAAAACATTTTGCCCCTGACAAAAGAGAAGTGTATTTGGAAGGTGAAGCTTTATTTACGGTCAGCAAAAATCCAAACCGTCCTTTTTTTGTTTATAATAATCAAATTGTGACACAAGTGTTAGGGACTAGCTTTACTGTGCAAAATAAATACGGCAAAATAGAAGTTGCGGTAAAAACAGGAAGGGTTGCCGTATATGAAAATGGAGAACAGATCAGCCTTAACGAGGTCGAACAAAAATCAAATGGAGTTATCATAACGCCAAATCAAAAAGTTACTTACTATCAGCAGGAACGCCATTTCGTTACTTCCATTGTAGATCAACCGGCGCCGGCGCCAACAGAAACCACTCTGCCTGTTATTGCTAATTATTTCATTTATAATGAAACGCCTCTTTATAAAGTGCTTAAAGACGTGGAGGATACTTATCAACTGGAGATTGTGCTTGAAAATGAGAAAATCAAAAACTGTCTTTTTACAGGCGATTTATCAAACCAAAACATGTTCAATAAATTAGAAAGCATTTGTGTTGCTTTTAGTTCCAGCTATGAAATTAAAGGAACCAGAATTTTATTAAAAAGCGGAAAAGATTGCGAGTAATACAACCACTATTATTAACCTAAATACTGCTATATGAAAAAGAAACCTACTTAAAGTTTGCAAAAAATAAAAGCCGGCAATATTCGCAGTATTGCCAGCTTTCCTGTCTCGCCTGTGGCGAGAGGTTTTGCCCGATCAGCTTAATTCACGTACAAAACCAAACACAAATTATGAAAAAAAAGCTACTTGTTGCTGTAACCCCTTTGGCAATGAGATTAATGATTGTTCAAATAATGTTTATTGTTTCTGTTTTCCCTTCATATGGTACCGATGCGAAGGGACAGGATGCTTTAAATAAAAAAATCTCCATTTCTGCTACAAATACCAAATTGAAAACGGTATTGGAAAAAGTGGAGGACATGGTCGATGCAAAATTTGTTTTCAGTTCAACGATCATTAACGTAAAAAGAAAATTAAGTTTCTCCTTACAGGATATAACCGTTGCCGATTTTTTAAAGCAGATTCTGCACCCTTTAGGAATCAATTATAAAGCCGTTGATAATCTCATCATCCTATACGATGCAAAAGATAACAAGCCCCCTGAAGAAATAATATCAAATACCAATGTTATTGCCAAAACCGTAACTGGTAAAATAACAGACAGTAAAGGTGAACCACTTCAGGGTGTTTCAGTTTCGGTAAAAGGTACTTCAAGGGGTACTGTTACAAACGCAGAAGGAGTTTTCACCATTGATGCCGAAGAAGGTGAAACGTTGGAGTTTTCAATACTCGGTTATATTTCTACAACAGTCAGGATTGGACAAGGTAATAGTGTTGCAATTCAGCTTCAGCAGGCTGAAGCTTCAACTATTGAGGAAGTTGTGGTGACGGCTTTGGGTATAAGAAAGGAATCAAGAAAACTGAGTTATGCGGCCTCCACTGTAAAAGTTGGTGAGATCACCCAGAACCGAACTACCAACCTGATGAAATCTTTGGAAGGTAAAGTAGCCGGTTTGGAAATTGCTCCACCCACTGCTGGTGCAGGCGCAAGTACCCGGATTCGTTTAAGAGGCCAGTCGGGTTTTGCCGGTCAGGTCAACTCGCCATTAATTGTAATCAACGGTCTGCCTATGGATCAGGATGCACGTAGCGCCGAGGGTGCGCCTGGCATAGACCAGGGCGACAACCTGCAACAGATCAACCAGGATGATATCGAGTCAATGACCGTGTTGAAAGGTTCAACGGCCGCGGCACTTTATGGTTCAAGAGCTTCAAACGGTGCCATTATTATCACCACCAAAAGCGGCGCTAAAAATTCGAAATTTGGCGTGGAATTTATCTCCAACTTTGCTGCTGATGAAATAATAGATTTTTCCAATTACCAAACCATATACGGTACCGGTATTGGGGGTAACCGTCCTACCTCACAGGCTAATGCGATATCATCCGGAAACATGTCCTGGGGCGCAAAACATGACGGAGTTCCTACTATTCAGTATGATGGAGTTTTAAGACCCTATTCTGCTACTGAAACCCGCTTCAAGGATTTTTACAGAACCGGAACT
>DATDCP010000237.1:0-5013 GCA_036524255.1 Chitinophagaceae bacterium | reverse complement strand
TAACCGAATAACAATTGATGGGAAGATCGGAGCCCAAACCGTCAGGATGCTAAATTTATCAGATGCAGAGAAATTTGATCGCATTGCTATTTCAATGGATAGGTATAAAATGTTGCCGGATTCATTACCCCCCAAATATATCTGGGTAAACATTCCTTCGTATAGTTTACGATTAATGAGTAACGACACTTTGATATTGAGAAGTAAAGTTGTAGTTGGCAAACCAATTACAAGGACGCCGGTACTTACGAGTGCTGTGTCAGAAATGATCACTTATCCTCAATGGACCATTCCTGAAAGTATAATAGAAAAGGAAATATTACCGGGCATGAAGAAAGACACAGGTTACCTTAGAAAGAAAGGTTATATGCTCTTGAACTATAAAAATGAAGAAGTAAGTCCGGATTCGGTCGATTGGGCGAAATATGAAAAGAAAATACCTTATAAAGTTATACAGGGCAGCGGGGATGATAATGCATTGGGTGTTTTAAAATTTAATTTTCCGAATAAATACTCTGTTTATTTACACGATACCAATCAGCGTTCTTTTTTTGGACAGGATATAAGAGCTTTAAGTCATGGATGTGTTCGGGTACAGGAATGGGAGAAAATGGCATATTACATTATGAACAACCAGTTTGACAGTACTGTAAAAAAGAGAAAGCCAAATGAGATCACTCTTGATTCAATGACACATTGGTTAACAATAAAAGAAAAACACAGTATTCCATTACGTAAAAGGATCCCTGTTTATATCCGTTATTTTACCTGCGAAGCAAACGACGGCCGTATCAGTTTTTTTGAAGACATTTATGAAGAGGACAAGAAAATGATCGAACTGCTATTTGCTAACAAAAAGAATGGTGAATGAGGTTATTTCTGATTATTTCTTTTTTATTTACTGGTAATTATTTATTTGCCGGCGATACCGTAGAAGCCCTGGGTGCAAAGCCCAGGCTCTTATATGGTACAGCAAGTTATTATTCCAATAGCTTTAATGGAAAGAAAACAGCGAATGGCGAAATTTATTCTCATAAAAAAATGACTGCTGCTTGTAATGTCTTGCCGCTTGGCACATGGATAAGGGTTACAAATCTCCGAAATGGGAAGAGTGTAGTAGTAAAAACAAATGACAGGCTTCATACAAGAATGAAAAGAGTCGTTGATCTAAGTCGTGAGGCAGCTGATAAATTAGGTTTTGTGAAATCTGGTCTTACGAGGGTACGAGTAGAAGTGATCGGTAAGAGAAAACCTGAAAAATAGGTGGAAATCAAACTAATATTAAATTTCAGGATATAGTATAGAGCCTTTATTTTTGTTAAAACCCAAAACTACCTCTTTATGAAGCATTTAATTGTTTCACTGCTTGCTGCAATAATCATAGCACCTGTTGTTTATGGCCAGGAAGATGAGATAAGATCTCACGAGATAGGCGTAAGCTTTAATCTTTACGATTTTAAGACCGCTGAACTAATACGAACCACTTCTTTAAATGCTGTTATCAGGGATAAGCAATTTGGTGATGAAAAGTCCCCAGGTATAGGTCTCCATTATTTTAAAGGATTAAAAAAACATATTGATTTTGCCGGCTCGCTTAATGTCTCATATCTTAATCAAAATATTCCCGATAACCCTGATCCAACCGACAGGTATATGTTTCAATTGGAAGGTGCTGCACATTTCAAACTTGTTACTGATAAATACTGGTTTCAACCATATTTGATCGGTGGATTGGGGATACAAAAGTATTATATATATTATGGAGCATATATACCGCTTGGGGTAGGATTGAATATAAACTTTTTTAATGAGGGTAGGTTGTTTTTTAACTCAACGTACAGGGTGCCGATCACCACTGGTACAACTAACTATCATTTCATGCATGCTTTAGGAATTGCTGGTCGTATTACTAAAAAGAAAGAGCCTGCAGTAATTCCTCCTCCACCACCCCCGCAGCCGAAAGACACCGATAATGATGGTATCACTGACGATAAAGACAAATGTCCTACTCAGGCAGGCGTAGCAAAATATGAAGGTTGTCCTGTGCCGGATTCCGATAAAGATGGTATTAATGATGAGAATGATAAGTGCCCAACTGTTGCAGGTCTTGCAAAATACGAGGGTTGTCCTGTGCCTGATACAGATAAAGATGGAATAAATGATGAAGAAGACAAATGTCCAAATCAGCCTGGGGTTGCTCGTTACCAGGGTTGTCCTGTACCTGATACGGATGGCGATAGTGTAAATGATGAAGAAGACAAATGTCCAAAAGTTGCTGGACCGACTGATAATTTTGGCTGTCCTGTAATCGGAATAAAATCGTATGAGATCGTCTTTAAAACCGGTAGCGCTGTTTTACTTGCAAAGGGTAAACCAATATTAGATACAGTTGTTGCCTATTTGAAAAGAAATCCAGATGTGGAAGTAACAATTGACGGACACACTGATAATATCGGTTCAGATAAAGTTAATAATCCATTATCAGTTAGAAGGGCAGAAGCAACAAAAAAATACCTGGTAAGCAAAGGAGTTAATGCCGATAGATTAGTAACCGCAGGATTTGGATCTACTCAACCAGTTGCTGATAATAAAACCGCAGAAGGAAGACAAAAGAATCGTCGAATTGAAATTAAAATAAAAGGATAGTTTGCAATTTTGCTAAAACCAGAGTTGCTGCAATTAAAAATGTTCTACTAAAACCAACTGCTCTGAAGAAAGAAAAGCGTCTCAAAAAACGGGACGCTTTTCCTTTTTTAATAAGTTGGGACATTCTATAAACCATCGATGAAAATTGAGTGTTGTAAAAATTAATCCTTATTCAATTCCTGTTTTGATAATGTATTCTCAATGCCAGCACCGATAGCAATACTTAGATCTGATTCTCGTTCTGAATCTTTATGTACCCAAACATAAGACCCATTGCGTTTTATTCGCTTTATTTCCTGGTCAGGTAAAACGGAATGGTGCTCATTATTTTTTTCACTATGTGCAAGGTTAAAATGCCGAACCTTATAGTATGGTTCTGAGTGATGTAATTCCGCAGTGGCATTAAGAGAAATTTTTAAGTTTGATGAGGCCACCGGGAAATCAAACTTGATTTCAAACGGTCTCATAGCTTTAAATTTTTCCTTCTCACAATTGGTTTTACGAATTCTGTGCCAAATTTTTTTTGGGATAATAAAGTGAATAAGAAATAGATAAAGACAATAATGAATTTAGCTATGCTGTCATCCAAATAAAAAGAGCTCCACCGGAGCTCTTTCTGACAAACAAGTTAGTATGATTGCGACTTAGATCTTAAAGCCAACTGTAAGTATTACATTGCCGCCATTATCTTTCAGGTCGGCAAAAGTATTGGCTCTTGGAGGATTAACCCGGTACGGGAAGCTAACATCTTTATTTAAACGTTGTACATATGTAAGATCGATAAAAATTCCTTTATGCCTATAACCAAGTCCGCCACTGGCAAACATCTTTCTTGCCTTTAGTTCTTCTTCTTTATATGGACTTGTGTAATAGGCAAAACCTGCACGTGCCATTATAGTATTAAATTTCAATTCGCCACCCAGCCGGAAATTAAATGTTCCTTTATACACGGCGTCGATTGCTTCATTGTAAGGTTTGTAAGGAGCTTTTGTATTTGAGTTTACTTCGCCATCGTAAGGGCCATAACTCATCCATTTGTAATTGGTGTATTCGATATCTAAAGTAATAAACCCTTTTTGCCTTCTTATATCTTCCACTTCTCTGAAAACATAAGAACCGCTGATCATGATCCTGGTTGGAGAATTCAATTGATACTGGCTCTCGACCTTGTCGCTTGCTCCTGTAATGGTTGCCAAACCTACGCTGTCATAACCATGCCCCGCACCAAATAAATTCTCAAGGTCTGCAGCAAATCCTGAACTCGTTGTTTCCTTTAGCGGCATCCATGTGGGAGAGTGTACAGCTAATCCTAAACGTATGTATTCTTTTGGCCGGTAAATTAATCCTCCACGGAAATTCAGACCGTATCCTTTTAAAGTAAATGTCTCGTCGTAAGTTAGAAAGTTAAAATCATTGTCTTCATCAGTTGCATCAGATTCATGAAAATAGGTTCTCCGCTCTTGATTAATAATATTTACTCCAAGACTGATCCCTGCCATCCATTTTTTACTGATCTCTGACCCCCATCCTAAATTAATTTCTGTAATACCCCCACTTGATTCTACTATATTTTCCTGGTTTCTTGACGAAGGATTTTCAGAACGAGCTATTACTTGCATGGCACCATTTACATTGACCGTATCAACAAGGTAAGTGTATAAAGCCATCTTTGTTGGTATGGAAATAGTTGAAGTATATAATAATGCCTGGTCGATTGTTAGACCAGATGCAGCAAATTCATCAGCTAAAGGCTCGCCATAACTGCTGTAATCATTTACTCCTTTATAATAAGAGTTATAATTAAAATTGGCTTGTTGTGTAACAGTTATTCCAAATGAATTTTTTGCTTTTTGACCAAAACCGCCAAAAACAAAACCAGATGTTCCAAGATCAAACTTAGTTTTGCCATCTGCGGTACTACTTGTTTCCCTGAACATGCTTTTACTTTTTCCAAACTGAACTCCGGGTGTAAGAAAAAGATCTGAGGTTTTAAAAAATGCAAGCCCTGCCGGGTTAATATGATTTGCGGTTGCATCGCCGCCTAGTGAAACCATTGCGCCTCCAATTGCCTGGTTCCTTGCTGTGCCTTTTAGCTGATACCAGGATAATCGTAATGCATCTTCAGGTGATTGAGAAAAAGATATGTATGAGGAAAGAAGAAAAATGATTGTGTAGATTTTTCTTTTCATATAGAAGTTATAAAAAGTTTTAGATAATATGAAACAGGAAACATCAAAAAATGCTTCGATTGTTTTGCCTGCTTCATTATGATTTAATTGCCACCTCTGCTTGGACGAGATGCGCCACCTCCGCCACCGCTGCTTCCAGATGAACTGGAACCGCTACTGCTACTACTGCTTGATGAAC
>DATDCP010000236.1:0-5565 GCA_036524255.1 Chitinophagaceae bacterium | reverse complement strand
TCAAAAATATCATTCGATACTAATCGTTAGAGAGCAACAAATTTACGGATTTGACCAATACATGTGGGAACAAAACCGTTACTTTGCCAATCCTTAAAAACCTAATAAAGTACTCATGGTCAAAGCAGGAAGAGCTTCTATTAAACGAGGTAAGCCATCTTATTTCATGTCAATTCTCGGTGTTACACTTGTATTATTCCTGATGGGAATTATCGGGTTGATCACTATCAATGGCAACAAGATCATCACTAGTCTTAAAGAAAGTTTGGAAGTACAGGTGTTCCTGAAACAAAATATTAAAGACACTGCCAGAGAGCGATTGCAAAATTATATTGCCTCACAACCGTACGTAAAAAATATAAAATACACCGATAAGGAAACAGCAAAAAAAGAATGGATTAAAACAGGCGGTGAAGATTTTACTGAGTTCATTGATAACAGCCTGTTGCCGCCAAGCATTGATTTCACACTGAAAGCCGATCAACTTGACTCTGCCCGGCTTGTTGCTATCAAAGAAGATATTTCTCAATTTTCTATAGTTGATGAAGTAAAATACCCGACAGCTGTTGTTCAAAAAATGAGTTCTAATCTCAGGATGGTAAGCATTTATTTATTGATCGCAGCGATATTGATCTCGGCAGTTGTTATTATTCTGATCGATAATACGATTCGCCTGGCAATGTTCAGTAACCGTTTCCTGATAAAAACCATGCAAATGGTGGGGGCTACCCGGTGGTATATTGCCAAACCGCTTGATATGCGGGCAGTGATCAACGGTGCTATCAGCGGTATCATTGCTACCGCGATTGTTTATGTGCTCGTCATTTCTCTTGAAAGCTTTTTTGAGGGTTTCAGGGCTTTAAGAGATACTCAATCTCTTTTGTTGCTGGGTCTTGTATTGATATTGCTTGGCATCTGCATTACCGTTTTCAGCACCCATCGCAGTGTGTTGAAATATCTACGCATGAAACTGGATGAACTGTATTAAGCCCATCCCGGCCTTCCCAAAGGGAAGGTGTGCTGACTCACAAACCCGATGTTTGTCTCAACAAAATTTTGTATGACATCATTAAATATTTAGAGTCTTTCTAAAGTCTCCCCTTCGGGGAGATTTAGAGGGGCTTTTTCCCTATATTGCAGCCCTAAATTTCCGGTATGAGTGAAAAGAAACAGGTTACTACAACAAGTACCCCCAGTTTATTTGAAAAACAAAACCTGTGGCTGATGCTGCTGGGTGTTGCCGTAATTGCTATTGGCATGCTGTTGATGGTAGGTGGTAAAAGCAAAGATCCTGGCACATTTAATTATGATGAAGTTTACAGCACCTTAAGGATCAGTGTGGCTCCTGTATTAATTATACTCGGTTTGGGTATTGAGATCTACGCAATTTTTAAAAAACCAAAAGGCTAATGTGATAATTTGCTAATATGCTAATTTGCAAATTATACCCTCATATTCTTCACGACTCTTTATTAGCACATCAGCACATTTCCAAATTTGCAAATTAATTCATGAGCTTAGTTGACGCAATCATTATCGCAATTGTTGAAGGTCTTACCGAGTTTCTTCCTATTTCCTCTACCGGTCACATGATCATTACCAGTTACCTGCTTGGTATTAATGAGCAAGAGTTCACTAAATTATATGAAGTATCAATTCAATTCGGCGCCATACTTTCAGTAGTCGTTTTATACTGGAGAAAATTTTTTGAGTTTCGCCGCTGGCAGTTTTATGCAAAACTTGCCGTTGGTGTTTTGCCGGCCCTGATACTTGGTTATTTTTTTTCAGACCAGATCGATTCATTGCTTGAAAAGCCATTGCCTGTTGCTATTGCATTATTAGTTGGCGGCTTCATTCTTTTATTTATCGATAATTTATTTCGTGTAAATACAATTGAGTCAGACGACCAGATAACTTTTCCCAAGGCATTTTTGGTTGGTTGCTGGCAGGTACTTGCTATGGTACCCGGTGTAAGTCGTAGCGCTGCATCTATCATCGGAGGTATGCAACAAAAATTTACAAGGTACCTTGCTGCTGAGTTTTCTTTTTTTCTTGCTGTACCAACCATGCTGGCAGCAACGGTATATTCTATATTCCTGAAAGAATGGATACAAAAAGATCCATTGGGAAATGACATATTAGACCTCACAGGAAAAGCTATTTCAAGAAAGGGTTACGAGATCATTCTTGAATCTAATGAGAACATCACTTCGTTTATCGTTGGTAATATCGTTGCTTTTGTTGTTGCTATGCTTGCTATCAGGTTTTTCATTAATTACTTAAAAATTTACGGCTTCAGGGCTTTTGGATTTTATAGGATAATAGCTGGTATTATTCTATTAGCCATCATTCTCAGCGGAGTAATGGATGTGAAATAGTCTTTTTCTCGCTATCTTTCGTTTACCTAAAAATCAACTGCATGCAAACGGCTTCCAAAAAGGTTCTGAATGGCTGGGCTATGTTTGATTGGGCGAACAGTGTTTATGCCCTTGTGATCACTTCCACGATCTTTCCCGCTTACTATGAAGCGATCACCAAACAGCGGGTAGATGAAAATAATACTGCTTATGTAACCTTTTTGGGAAGAGAATTTGTAAATACTTCTTTATACAATTATGCATTGTCAATTGCTTTTTTAATTGTTGCCCTTATTTCTCCGCTGCTTTCCTCTATTGCTGATTATCGCGGTAATAAAAAAAGTTTTATGAACTTTTTTTTAACGATGGGCAGCCTTGCATGTTTATCACTTTTCTTTTTGAATACAACCGATGGTAAAATAAGCTCGGGTGTTTCAAATCTTGGACTTGGATTACTATGCGTGATCATCGCTTGTGTTGGCTATTGGGGTAGTGTAGTTTATTATAATTCTTTTCTTCCCGAAATAGCGGCACCGGAAGACAGGGACAGGCTGAGTGCAAAAGGGTTTTCATATGGATATGTAGGAAGTGTGGTTTTACAGGTTATTTGTTTAGTTCTTGTTTTTTTTCCTGGCTTGGTTGGCGGATCGGATGCAGAAGGAGCAACTACAACCATACAATTTCGGACCGGGTTTTTATTAGTGGGGATCTGGTGGTGGGGATTCGGGCAATTTGCATTAAGCCGTCTTCCCAGGTCTGAACCTGCAGGCGATCCAACAAAAAAACATTTGCTATCTAACGGTTATAAAGAGTTAAGAAAGGTTTGGGGGCAGCTTAGCAGTTTACCTGTTCTAAAGCGATTTCTTTTTTCTTTTTTCTTTTTTAATATGGGAGTGCAAACGATAATGTTATCTGCAGCCTTATTTGGTAAAGGTGAATTAGACATCCCGAGTAACAATCTTATCATCGCTATTCTTTTAGTGCAATTGCTCGCTGTACCAGGGGCTTTTATTATTTCAAAGCTTTCAGCCTACGCCGGCAATTTAAGAACATTGATGCTCTGTGTTATTTTATGGGTTGGAATTTGTATTTATGGATACACTATTCCCCGGGGAGATATAACCCAGTTCTATCTTATAGCCAGCATTATTGGCTTTGTAATGGGAGGCACTCAATCACTCAGCCGCTCCACTTATTCCAAGCTAATGCCCGTAACAAAAGATACTGCATCCTTTTTTAGCTTTTATGATGTTACAGAAAAGATCGCATTGGTTGTTGGGTTATTTCTCTTTGGGTTTCTTACGGAATTTACCGGTTCGCAAAGAGCATCTGTCTTAGCTTTGATGACCCTTTTCATTATCGGTTTCTTTTTGTTACTGTATACCCGTAGTACTCAAAAGAAGATCATTCTATGAAATTATATTCGATCAATACCGGTTATTTCAAATTGGATGGCGGCGCGATGTTTGGCGTAGTTCCAAAAACTATCTGGAATAAAATAAACCCGGCTGATGAAAACAATTTATGCAGCTGGGCCCTGCGTTGTCTATTGATCGAAGATGGTGATCGGTTGATACTTGTTGATAATGGCAATGGCAATAAGCAGGATGCAAAATTTTTTAGCCATTATCATTTGCATGGAGACGACACATTGGAAAAGTCATTGGCCAAATATGGTTTTACCAAAGATGATATCACTGATGTATTTCTTACTCATTTACATTTTGATCATTGCGGCGGTTCTATAAAAAGAGAAGGAGATAAATTAGTACCGAATTTCCCAAATGCAACCTTTTGGAGTAACGAATGGCATTGGATTACTGCCACTCAGCCAAACGAAAGAGAAAAGGCATCCTTTCTCAAAGAAAATATTTTGCCAATACAGGAAAGTGGGAAATTAAAATTTATTGATCACCCATTTTATAACCAGGAAACAAAAGGAAATTGGACTGTCCATGCACCATCATTAATTTCTTCGACGCCATTTTCAGAAAATATTTTGGTCAGATTTGTAGATGGTCACACAAACGGAATGATGTTACCGCAAATAAATTACAATGGAAAGACAGTGGTGTTTATGGCTGATCTTCTTCCTTCCCAGGGGCATATTCCTATTCCTTATATAATGGCTTACGATATGCAACCACTTATTTCGATGACAGAAAAAAGATCTTTCCTGAAAGAAGCATTGCAAAATGACTACATTCTTTTCTTTGAACACGATCCCGTGCACGAATGCTGCACACTTCAACAAACAGAAAAAGGAATAAGGCCAAAGGAGTTTTTTAAACTGGAAGAGATATGACCTGTCATTGATTGCCTCTCAATTTCACCATTGACGTAAGTGGATAGCGAAGATTACGATAAGCCATCATATCAATTTTTACTTTACCCACTACGATCGGGCTTTCTACACGAAGCACTACATGATTTGGATCATCACTTACCCACACGGTCATTTTTTCACCACCTTCAAATATGGTTCCTTTTAATAATAGCGGTTTGAATTTTATCGCTTTGAATTTCCCGTATTGTGTTTTTATAGTTTCTTTTCCCATGTAGCGGATATACATATTGAATACTTCGTTATCTAAAAACATCTTAAAAGGGATCTTGTCATCAAATTTATATTTTGCAAAGTCAATATTACGGGCATAGTACATGGCGCTTAATACATCCTGTATGCAATCGGGAACTTTAAATACTCCACTATTAGTTACGGCCGTGTTCGCATTACGATTAAAAGTGATTGACTCATAATTCTTATAACCGCCTTCATCTACATTTCGAATGAATTTCAATGGTTGCAAGGTCGCAGTATCAATATACGATTCATATTTATCTCTTACTCTGTAGATCCAGTCGTAAGATGCTTTTGTTTTTCCATCACCTACTACATGATACACCGGTCTATTTCCGAAATTTTCCAACGTAGCAGTGAAAGTAGCAGTACCCGCATGAATATAGGTACCTACAACAGAATAATAAACATGAAAAGTTACCTGCTCACCTGCCTGGAATGCTTTGTTAGTGATACCGCAAAATTCATCGTTTACACCTATTGTGCTTTTAGGAACAGGTGGCGACATTATTACTTTTTCCTCCCCGGTAAAAAAAACCAACCAAATGCTGAATGCCGATAATGAGTTACGAAGCTTCATCCTTTTTAAAAAATTTAATTCCAAGTATTAATAAACTGCCTATAGCC